>NZ_VMMW01000020.1:3444-43754 GCF_013277425.1 Streptococcus sp. 79 | reverse complement strand
ATTTGTATCCATTCTTCCAACGCTACTTTGTAAAAGGTTTGACTATCGGTGGTGTGAAAGAATAGTGCTTATTGAGAAAGAACATTTCTCAGTTCCCAACTTCCCTTGTGTGAAGTTAATACTCTTCGAAAATCTCTTCAAACCGCGTCAACGTCGCCTTGCCGTAGGTATGGTTACTGACTTCGTCAGTTCTATCCACAACCTCAAAACACTGTTTTGAGCAACCTGCGGCTAGCTTCCTAGTTTGCTCTTTGCTTTTCATTGAGTATTAGAACATACAAAGGAGGTCGTCATGGACAATATCATCGATGTGTCAATTCCCGTTGCAGAAGTGGTGGACAAGCATCCAGAAGTCTTGGAAATTCTAGTGGAGTTGGGTTTTAAACCCCTTGCCAATCCCTTAATGCGCAACACAGTCGGTCGCAAGGTATCGCTCAAACAAGGTTCTAAGCTGGAAGGAACTCCTATGGACAAGACTGTACGCACACTGGAAGCGAATGGCTACGAAGTGATTGGATTAGACTAATGACAGATGAACGGATTCATATCCTACGGGATATTTTGTTAGAATTGCACAATGGCGCCTCTCCTGAGTCGGTTCAAGAGCGCTTTGATGCGACCTTTACGGGCGTGTCAGCCATCGAGATTTCCCTTATGGAGCACGAGCTGATGAACTCGGACTCGGGCGTCACTTTTGAAGATGTTATGGAACTCTGTGATGTCCATGCTAATCTTTTTAAAAATGCTATCAAAGGTGTCGAAGTTTTAGATACCGAACACCCTGGGCACCCAGTTCGTGTCTTTAAGGAAGAAAATTTGGCCCTCCGTGCAGCTTTGATTCGCATTCGTAGATTGTTAGATACCTATGAGTTGATGGAAGACGAGGAAATGCTTGCGGAGATGCGCAAGGGCTTGGTGCGTCAGATGGGACTTGTGGGGCAATTTGACATCCATTACCAACGTAAAGAAGAACTCTTCTTTCCTATCATGGAGCGCTATGGACACGATTCACCTCCCAAAGTTATGTGGGGAGTGGATGATCAGATTAGGGAACTCTTTCAAACAGCTCTAACGACAGCCAAGTCACTACCAGAAGTGTCAATTAGCAGTGTAAAGGAAGCTTTTGAAGCTTTTGCGACAGAGTTTGAAAGTATGATTTTCAAGGAAGAGTCCATCCTCCTCATGATTCTCCTTGAGTCTTTTACTCAGGATGACTGGCTTCAGATTGCGGAGGAGAGCGATGCCTATGGCTATGCCATCATCCGTCCGTCAGAGAAATGGGTGCCAGAACGACAGAGCTTTATTGAGGAAAAGATTGCAGAGGAGCCTGTACAGCTAGATACGGCAGAAGGTCAAGTTCAACAAGTCATAGATACGCCAGAAGGCTATTTTACCATTACCTTTACCCCTAAGGAAAAGGAAGCTGTGCTGGACCGCCATAGTCAACAGGCTTTTGGTAATGGCTATCTTTCAGTCGAGCAGGCCAATCTCATCCTCAATCATCTCCCTATGGAGATTACCTTTGTCAATAAAGAAGATATTTTCCAGTATTACAATGACAATACGCCAGCTGATGAGATGATTTTCAAACGGACGCCGTCCCAAGTCGGGCGCAATGTCGAACTCTGTCATCCGCCTAAGTATTTGGACAAGGTCAAGGCTATCATGAAGGGACTTCGTGAGGGGACCAAGGACAAGTATGAAATGTGGTTCAAGTCTGAGTCGCGAGGTAAGTTTGTCCACATCACCTATGCTGCAGTACACGATGAAAACGGAGAATTCCAAGGTGTACTGGAATACGTTCAGGATATCCATCCCTACCGTGAGATTGATACGGACTATTTCCGTGGATTAGAATAAGGAGAAAAAATGAGTTACGAACAAGAATTTATGAAGGAATTTGAAGCTTGGGTCAATACCCAAATCATGATTAACGACATGGCGCACAAGGAAAGCCAAAAAGTTTACGAAGAAGACCAGGACGAGCGTGCCAAAGATGCCATGATTCGCTACGAGAGTCGCTTGGATGCTTATCTGTTCTTGCTTGGTAAGTTTGAAAACTTCAAAGTAGGCAAGGGATTCCATGATTTGCCAGAAGGCTTGTTTGGTGAGCGAAATTATTAAACGAGAAAGATTCTTGATTTTTCACTAAAATCTTGATAGAATGTTTATGTTAAATCCTTGTCAGAGCAGGGATTTTTTATTGAAAGGATTTTATCATGTCAAAGAAACTCAATCGTAAAAAACAATTGCGAAATGGCCTCCGTCGCGCAGGTGCCTTTTCAAGTACTGTGACTAAGGTTGTAGATGAGACAAAAAAAGTCGTGAAGCGTGCAGAACAGTCAGCAAGCGCAGCTGGTAAGGCTGTTTCTAAAAAAGTTGAACAAGCAGTAGAAGCTACCAAAGAGCAAGCTCAAAAAGTAGTTAATTCTGTAGAAGATTTTGCAGCAAATTTGGGTGGACTTCCACTTGATCGTGCCAAGACTTTCTATGATGAAGGAATCAAGTCTGCTTCAGATTTCAAAAACTGGACTGAAAAAGAACTCCTTGCCTTGAAAGGAATCGGCCCAGCTACCATCAAGAAATTGAAAGAAAATGGCATCAAGTTCAAGTAATTTTTCTTTAGTCTTGCATTTCCGAGAAAAACTTGCTACAATAGAGCCATTAGAGGTGTTTTGAATCCCACATTTTACAGAAAGTGGCGGCGCTGAGAAGTCCACAAATGTGTCAAAACTGGTTGCTAATGACTGAAAAAATGAAATATTTCTGTCTTTTTATTTTAAAGACTAAAGATGCGGGCTTGGCCCGAAATTGGGTGGTACCGCGGATAAACACATTCGTCCCTGTCATGTAGATGGCAGGGATTTTCTTTTGCGTCTTAGTCAAAGGAGCTTGTTATGAAGCAATCTTTTAAAACAAGTAAACTCTATTATGGTTTTCCTATCTTCATTTTGGGGTATCAGGATCAGAATTTTGGACACAATATTACGACCTGTAGCTCCTCTTATAGCTTGGGAGATTGGCTAGCCATTGGTGTTGGTGCTGAGGAAAATGCGGCTGAGCAAATCAAGCATTACCAGAAGTTTACTGTGAATATTCCTGATGAAAATCTCATGCTCGAGATGGAGCAGGCTGGTTTTATCAGTCATAGAGAGAAATTGAAACACCTGGGGCTAGACTACGAGATTTCTGAACGGACTCAGGCACCGATTTTAGAGGTTTGTCCAGTCGTGTTAGAATGTCAGGTAGATAGGATTGATGAGGAAGAGGGAATTTGTCATATTTTCGCTAAGATTGTTGAGCGATTTGTTGACCCAGAACTTTTGGATGAAAAGGGACATTTTAGAAATGACCGTTTTGCACCTACTTACTTTATGGGGATGGCCACCAGCGCGTTTATCGCTATTTAGATGACCGAGTAGACCCTATGGGGAGCTTCATTAAGAAAGCGAGGATGAAGGATGTCAAGAGCTGAATTACCAGAACGATTAGAAACCGAACGACTCGTCCTACGAGTTCGTACAGTGGCAGATGCTGAGGATATCCATACCTACGCTAGTTTGCCAGAGGTCGCCTATCCAGCAGGTTTTCCTCCAGTCAAGACCTTGGAAGATGAGATTTATTATCTGGAGCACATTCTTCCGGAGCGTAATCAAAAGGAAAATCTCCCAGCAGGCTACGGGATTGTCGTCAAAGGAACGGATAAGATCGTTGGCTCTGTCGATTTCAACCATCGCCATGAAGATGATGTGCTGGAAATCGGTTATACCTTACACCCAGACTATTGGGGGCGAGGTTATGTGCCAGAAGCAGCGCTTGCCTTGATTGACTTAGCCTTTAAAGATTTGGGTCTTCACAAGATTGAACTAACTTGCTTTGGATATAACCTTCAAAGTAAACGAGTCGCGGAAAAGCTTGGCTTTACCCTCGAAGCTCGCATAAGAGACCGAAAGGATGTTCAAGGAAACCGCTGTGACAGTCTGATATATGGCTTGCTGAAGAGCGAGTGGGAGGTGATTTGATGCATCTTTTCATCATTGGTGCTCCAGCATCAGGAAAAATGACCATTGGTCAAGAATTATCTCGACTGACGGATGCTACCCTATTTTATAACCATCAAGCCATTGATTTTGCACTAGAAATCTATCAGGACTATACAGAGGAAATGTGGGAATTTGTTCGTGGAATCACTTTTTCATTCCTTGGAGCAAGTGCAAGAAATCAGCGATCAGTAATTTTAACAGATGTAATTGATTTTTCAAATCAGTATCAGCTGATGTATTTAAAGCAAATTCAGAATTTGTTGGATGATTATCATCAAGAGATTCTTTTTGTTGAGTTGGAAACAAGTCTTGAAGAGTGCATACGTCGAAATCGAACGGAGAATCGATTAAAGCACAAACCCTTAAAACGGCATATTGAGGTATCTGAAAGAGAAATTTTAGAGACCGCTGAAACACTTCAATTAAATTCCCAATATCAACCGAATGAGTTGCACCACTACTTTAAAATAAATAATACGAATTTGTCTGCAGAAGAAGCTGCTAAGCAAATTCAAAATAAAATGAATACAATAGAGAAAGGACACACACATATCTAAACAACTTCATGAAGACGTTCTCAAGACTCAAGAAGTTCAAAAGTCTCAATCTTTTTCGTTCGTGATTCCTACCACCAAATGTAACTGGAAAACTCTACCTTAATCGCGCTTGGAGTACACCCTTCAAAGTAAACGAATCACAAAGAAACTGGGATTTCCCATTTAAGCCTGTATCCGAGGTCGTAAGAATATCCAATACAGCAGAGGTAGAGTTTGATTTATTGAAGAATGAGTTAGAGGAGAAAATAGATGGCTAAAAAGAAAAATAGAAAAAAGAATTAAACCGCCAGCAAAAGTTGGATATCAAAGTCGTTTCTGAAGAAGAGGTTGTCTGGACAGAACTACTGGCTAAAAAACCAACTTTTGTAGAACGTCGGACCATTCAAAATTTCGATGAACTACATACAACAGTGATGCAATATGCTGATGAACATGGAGAGTATCCAGATGTTCAGCTAATCAATTACCAACTGAAAAATAGGATTTTTGATTAGAATCAGGATCATGCTTTATTTAGAGAAGCTATGCATACTCCAAATACACAGAAGCGAAATGAACTGTTAAAACAAGTTTTAAAGATCAATCCAGATTATTTTGCTGCTGATTTTCACCCATTCTTATCAGAGGTTGAAGATTTTGATTTACCAACCTTTAGATTAGATTTAGGAGGCAAAGATTGAAATTAATGTATTATTTTAATACTGACAATAGATTGAAGAATCTTTTTGCTCAAACTTGGAAAATACTTATGTATGCGCTAACGTATTTTCCAATAATATCTCTAATTGTATTCTGTCTTACCGATTTTAAATTAGTTATAATTTTACAATTTGCCTTGATACTAATATATGTGTTTAACTATAAAAATCGATTTAATAAGTTTAGAGTTTTTCTTACTAAAAGTACTAAATCTTTAGCTTTTATGAACGCATGGGATGGAATATTTTGCGGAATCTTGACTTACATTCTTTATAACCTAAATCTAGTTGAATCAACTTTAATCAACTTATCTCAATATTTTTTTATTAATTATGGCATAAGTAAAAATCACATAAATAACTGGATTATCATTGTAATACTTTTAATATTACCATTTGTATTATCTGTTATAAAAACTGTAGGATCAATCAAGATATTTCAAAAAGTTAATAAAATAGATATCGTAAAGGGAAAGACACTGTGGAATGTATATGCCACGATGCTTATTATTTCGTTTTTATGGTATTATATCTATATTTATTACTTTATTTCTAAAGCTATTGATTTTCATTCCGATTTAATAACTGACATTTTTATATTTAATTCATTTATTGCGCTTTATTTAATATTCTGGTGGAGAATTCATAATCTAATTAGACATGGTGCAAAAGATACCAAAGAAGTAATAGCATCATGGCTAACTGGAACAATCTGTATATTGTTGTTAGCAATATTTAATCAAGTTGAAAATGAATTAATAAATGCTTTAACCTGGTTTTTGCCAATATTAATTCCTAGTCTAATTGGAGAAATAAATTCTCAATTCGATACAAAAAAACATAAGAAAAAACCAATAAGAACTGAGAAAATGGATAGACACCTCTATCGAACTCAACTATATGGTTTTCTTACTCTATTAATGTTGAGTATTATTCCAAAGTTAACCGAAATTATTTGGGGTTTAAAGATTAAGATGAAATTGGTCGAATTTATAACTCCCGCAGCTGATTGGATGTCTGAATTATTTGCCTCAACTATAATTATTTTCGTTTGTTTCATATTATCATTAGTTATTGGGAAGGCTATAATTTGGTTATTACAGTATTTCTATTTAAACACCCATAATGGATATTACGTGTATCGTGACAACATGCACAGTGTATTAATAAATCGTAGATATAAAAGAAATATTCATAAAAGGAGAAAAAATAATGTCTAATCAACTTTCACCTAAATACACTCCATCCTATGTTTAGGCTGGTCGTTACAAAAATGCCTTGATACGGATGTTTTCAAGCCGGCAGGAGATCAAAAGGCTAAGCCTTATTCAATCGTGATTCCCACCACCAAATGTAACTGGAAAAAACTTTACCTTAGTCACGCTTGGGGGATAACTTTCAAAGTAAACGAATCACAAAGAAACTGAGATTTCCCATTCAAGCCTGTAGCTGAGTCCCAAAGGATATCTAAGCCAGTTGAGTCGGGTCTATTGAAGAATGAGTTAGAGGAGAAAATAGATGGCTAAAAAGAAAAATAGAAAAAAAGAATTAAAACGCCAGCAAAAGTTGGATATCAAAATTATTTCTGAAGAAGAGGCTGCTTGGACAGAAATAATGGCTAAAAAACCAACTTTTGTAGAACGTCGACAAATTCAAAATTTCGATGAACTACATACAGCAGTGATGCAATATGCTGATGAACATGGAGAGTATCCAGATGTCCAGCTAATCAATTACCAACTAAAAAATAGGACTTTTGATTGGAATCAGGATCACGCTTTATTTAGAGAAGCTATGCATACTCCAAATACACAAAAGCGAAATAAACTGTTAAAGCAAGTTTTAAAGATCAATCCAGATTATTTTGCGGCTGATTTTCACTTATTCTTATCAGAAGTTAAAGATTTTGATTTACCAACCTTTAAAAAAGTACTGGATTTTGAAGTTCTAGTTTTAGAAAAATGGAAAATGAACGGATACAATAGTTGGAATTATTTTGAAGCTCGCCCTATCCTGTCTGCTCTGATGTTTCTGATTGAATATTATATGACAGAAAAATTTTACTTTAAGGCTTTGGACTTGGTTAACTTATACTTAAGTAAGCGACCAGAACGTTTTCCTCCTAATTTTGTCTTCTGTATGCTTTCCTTGTATCATATTACTGGTCAGGAATTAAAGGTTGAACGTTTCTATTGTGAAGAATTAAATAAAGGAAAGCGGGATGATACCATCCTTATTCATGCCATCATCTCTGCTTTTTCTCAAGGAAAAATTGAGGAAGCCAGTCAGCTATTTGCAAAATTAGTGGAAATCAATGATGAAGCTGTTGAATTCTTCATAGAGAAAGACTGGCAATTCAATATTTTAGACATTGAAGAACAAGAATGCTATTGTCCAAATTCAGTTGAATCGCTACAAGCTAGTTTGTATCCTCTGCTTGACTATTTACAAGAAAATATTATCTTAACAGAATTTTTAACAAAAGAAGCCAAGAAATTCCGTCGTAAACCAGTATTTTCGAATCATTCCAGTGTGTTAAGAAATCTATCCCAGGTTACAGACTGGTACTCCTTTATGAGCGAGGAAAAAATGAAGGGAATCCGGATGGATCTTGTTCGCATCTTTGTTGAAAATGGGATTCGTACATCTTCAGATTTCAAAAAATGGACTGAAAAAGAAGTTCTCGCTTTGAAGGGAATTGGTCCTGTAACCGTTAAAAAGCTGAAAGAAAACGGCATAAAGTTTAAGAAAGAGAAGTAATTGTTTATGGAAGGGGGGAGGTGAAATTGTCTTGAATGAAATTTCTAATTTCATCCTGTATACTACACCAAATGGCGACGTTCAGCTAGATATCCTTTTACAAGATGAAAATCTTTGGTTGACTCAAAAAGGTCTTGCAGAGCTCTTTGGAGTTGAACGAAGTGTCATTACAAAGCACTTAAAAAACATTTATGATAGTGGTGAGTTGGATAAGGTGTCAACTTGTGCAAAATTTGCACAGGTTCAACAAGAGGGAAATAGAACTGTCCGACGTGAACTTGAATATTACAATCTGGATGCTATCATTTCAGTTGGCTATCGCGTAAATTCCAGCAAGGCTACTCAATTTAGAATTTGGGCAACCAAGACCTTGAAAGAATTTATCATCAAAGGTTTTGTTTTGAATGATGAACGCTTGAAACAAGGACAGACAGTTTTCGGACAAGATTATTTCCGTGAACTTTTAGAACGAATTCGCTCTATTCGTTCTAGCGAGCGCCGAATCTATCAACAAATTACGGATATCTTTGCCGAATGTGCCATAGATTATGATCGAAACTCGGATATTACTAAAAACTTCTATGCTATGGTGCAAAATAAATTTCATTATGCAATTACTGGAAGTACGGCTGCAGAAATTATCTATCAGCAAGCTGATGCTAGTAAAGAAAAAATGGGATTAACTACTTGGAAACATGCACCTGATGGACGAGTGCTCAAATCAGATGTAACGGTAGTCAAAAATTATTTGCAAGAAAAAGAAATTCGACAACTAGAGCGAACTGTTACAGCCTATTTTGATTATATCGAGGGTTTAGTTGAGCGCCGTAATACGTTTACAATGCGAGGATTGGCAGATAGTATTGATCGCTTTCTATCCTTTAATGAATATGAAATCTTAGAAGGAAAAGGAAGCATTTCCAAGAAACAAGCAGACTCAAAAGCCATCCAAGAGTATGAAAAATTTAACCGAACTCAAAAAATTATATCGGACTTTGATAAACATATTCTGAAGATAATGAGAGAAAGTTAATGTAAAATTTTTATACAGTTTCTTTTTTACTAATAGAAGATACTGAAAAAATCAGATGTGCTGAATCAAGGCATATCTTCTACATACTAATTTTATTTAAAGATATTAACTAGAAAGGACACACACATGTCTAAAGAACTTTCACCTAAATACAATCCAGCCGAGGTTGAGGCTGGTCGTTACCAAAAATGGCTTGACGCTGATGTTTTCAAGCCTTCAGGAGATCAAAAGGCTAAGCCTTATTCAATCGTCATTCCGCCACCAAACGTAACTGGGAAACTTCACCTTGGTCACGCTTGGGATACGACTTTGCAAGATATCATCATCCGTCAAAAACGCATGCAAGGCTTTGATACCCTTTGGCTTCCAGGTATGGATCACGCTGGGATTGCCACTCAGGCTAAGGTTGAGGAGCGCTTGCGTGGAGAAGGCATTACACGTTATGACCTAGGTCGTAAAAAATTCCTCGACAAGGTCTGGAAATGGAAAGACGAATATGCCACTACTATCAAGGAACAATGGGGTAAGATGGGGCTCTCTGTAGACTACTCTCGTGAGCGTTTCACTCTTGACGAAGGTTTGTCAAAAGCTGTTCGTAAGGTCTTTGTGGACCTTTACAAGAAAGGGTGGATCTATCGTGGTGAATTCATCATCAACTGGGACCCAGCTGCACGCACAGCCCTTTCTGATATTGAAGTTATCCACAAGGATATCGAAGGTGCCTTCTACCACATGAACTACATGCTGGAAGACGGATCTCGCGCCCTTGAAGTTGCGACCACTCGTCCTGAGACCATGTTTGGGGACGTTGCGGTTGCGGTCAATCCAGAAGACCCACGCTACAAGGACTTGATCGGTAAAAACGTCGTCCTTCCAATCGCTAATAAATTGATCCCAATCGTTGGTGATGAGCACGCAGATCCTGAGTTTGGTACTGGTGTCGTGAAAATTACACCTGCCCACGATCCAAACGACTTCTTGGTTGGTCAACGTCACAACTTGCCACAAGTCAATGTTATGAACGACGACGGTACTATGAATGACTTAGCCTTCGAATTTGCAGGCATGGACCGTTTTGAAGCTCGTAAGGCAGTCGTTGCTAAGTTGGAAGAAATCGGTGCCCTCGTTAAAATTGAAAAACGTGTCCACAGTGTTGGTCACTCAGAGCGTACTGGTGTTGTGGTTGAACCACGCTTGTCTACTCAATGGTTCGTCAAGATGGACCATTTGGCTAAGAACGCCATTGCCAACCAAGACACAGAGGACAAGGTTGAATTCTACCCACCTCGTTTCAACGATACCTTCCTCCGATGGATGGAAAATGTCCACGACTGGGTAATCTCTCGTCAGCTCTGGTGGGGTCACCAAATCCCTGCTTGGTACAATGCTGAGGGTGAAATGTACGTTGGCGAAGAAGCTCCAGAAGGTGACGGATGGACTCAGGACGAAGACGTCTTGGATACTTGGTTCAGTTCTGCCCTTTGGCCATTCTCAACTATGGGCTGGCCTGATGTCGACTCAGCAGACTTCAAACGTTACTTCCCAACTTCAACCTTGGTAACAGGTTACGACATCATCTTCTTCTGGGTGTCTCGTATGATCTTCCAGTCATTGGAATTCACAGGCCGTCAACCATTCCAAAACGTGCTTATCCACGGTCTCATTCGTGACGAGCAAGGACGCAAGATGTCTAAGTCTCTCGGTAACGGGATTGACCCAATGGATGTCATCGAGAAATACGGTGCCGATGCCCTTCGTTGGTTCCTTTCAAACGGTTCTGCACCAGGTCAAGACGTCCGCTTCTCTTACGAGAAAATGGATGCCTCATGGAACTTCATTAACAAGATCTGGAACATCTCTCGCTACATCCTCATGAACAATGAAGGCTTGACCCTTGAGCAAGCAACTGCCAATGTGGAAAAAGTTGACAACAAGGAAGCTGGAAATGTCACAGATCGCTGGATTCTCCACAACCTCAATGAAACCATCGGAAAAGCAACTGCCAACTTTGACAAGTTTGAGTTTGGTGTGGCTGGACACATCCTCTACAACTTCATCTGGGATGAGTTTGCGGACTGGTATGTTGAGTTGACCAAGGAAGTCCTTTATAGTGACAACGAAGAAGAGAAAGTCATCACGCGTTCTGTTCTCCTTTATACTTTGGATAAGATTCTTCGTCTCCTTCACCCGATCATGCCATTCGTGACAGAGGAAATCTTTGGACAAATCTCAGAAGGCTCTATCGTGACAGCTGCATACCCAACTGTTAATCTAGCCTTTGAAGACCTTGCGGCTCACACTGGTGTGGAAAGTCTCAAAGACTTGATCCGTGCTGTTCGTAATGCGCGTGCGGAAGTAAACGTAGCACCAAGTAAGCCAATCACAATCCTTGTTAAGACTAGCGATAGTGACTTGGAAGCCTTCTTTAACAGCAATGTCAACTACATCAAACGTTTCACAAATCCAGAACACTTGGAAATTGCATCAAACATCCCTGCACCTGAACTCGCAATGTCAAGCGTCATCACAGGAGCAGAAATCTACTTGCCACTGGCAGACCTCCTCAATGTCGAAGAAGAACTGGCTCGTCTCGACAAGGAACTGGCTAAATGGCAAAAAGAACTAGATATGGTGGGCAAGAAACTCTCTAACGAACGCTTCGTCGCCAATGCTAAACCAGAAGTCGTCCAAAAAGAACGCGACAAACAAGCCGACTACCAAGCCAAATACGACGCGACAGTTGCACGTATTGATGATATGAAGAAGTTGGTGAAGTAGTGTGAAGTGAGATATACTTGGAAGATGATTTACACCTCACACCTGCTTTTTTATGTAGTTTGTGTTAAACTGATAGTACTGCCTCCATGGTGAAAGGAGAATATATATGAAACTAACAATAGAAAATATAGGTAATGTAAAGAATGCAGAAATTGAAATAAATGGAATTTCAGTTATTGCAGGTCAAAATGGCACTGGAAAAAGTACAATAAGTCGTTCTTTATTTTCAATATTTAGTGCCAATTATGATGTTATAAAAAAAATTTCTAACGATCGAACTAAAGCAATTAATGATTTTTTAGAAGACTATCTCTCTGATATCGAAATGA
The DNA here is from genome assembly GCF_013277425.1 of Streptococcus sp. 79. NCBI lineage: Bacteria > Bacillati > Bacillota > Bacilli > Lactobacillales > Streptococcaceae > Streptococcus > Streptococcus sp. 79. Next base: position 31,556 of record NZ_VMMW01000020.1, on the reverse strand, counting down.
ATCGTAAAAATAATTCTGAAATAGGGATTGCTAGAAGAATCGTTCCGAGTTTCCTTTATACAGAATTGACAAAAATCATTTCAAAAAATTTATTGATATTTCTTGATAAAAATTATAGTGAACATAATAATGAATCCCTTAAGAAGAGTATCATTGAATCAATTAATGAATTCAATAAACGAAATTCAAAATACTTTGTATTAAATATTAAGGATTTGGACCTAAATGTTTTATCTGAAAATATAAAAGAAATTCTATCTCAGTCAGACCAATCTATCTTTAACCAAATTTTAACTGCTCATTTAACTGATGAATTTCATAATCAAATAAATAATATATACGACCCATTGACAGGACTAATTTCTTTAAGAATAAAAGATGAACAAATAAATGTTGAAGTTAACAAAAATAGAGCTACTGCAGATAAATTGATAAATTTTAAAACAGATGTAGTATACATAGATGATGCTGCTGCAATAGTTGAAAATTTATTTTCAACTAAATTTTTAAATAAATTTTCAACTAAATTTTTAAATGAATTTTTAAATAAAATTGATTTAAAATTGGATCATAATGCTCATTTAATGGAGCAGCTTAGAGATGAAAGAAACAACACTTACACATTACGAGCTAAGATAACTGACAGATTAAATTTGGTGTTTAATGAAATAAATCATATATTGAAGACTGATATTGTTAATAGTTCAGAAGATGAGGAAGATGAAAAAAAACTTAATATAATCAATTATTCTTCAGGTATGAAAACGTTCTATTTAATTAAATCTCTTTTAGAAAATGGTGTGATTAGAGAAAATGGGACACTCATTTTAGATGAACCAGAAGTCCATTTACATCCAGAATGGCAATTGAAATTTGCTGAAATTATAGTATTACTTCAGAAAGAATTTGGATTACATATCTTAATCAATTCCCATAGTCCTTATTTAGTTGAAGCGATTGATATATTTAGCAAAAAAAATGATACAAATGATTCTGTTAAGTATTATCTTGCTAATAGTTCTATTGAAGATGTTACTGACTCGATTGATAAGATTTATGAGCAAATGTATGTTCCTTTAAATCGCCTTGAGGAGCTAGCGGAGGATTTTGATGGTGAGTAAAATAATTTTCTCTATATTACATGATTTTAATATTAGATTTTCTGAATGTCGTAGCGATATTAAAACCTGCTCATATGATTCTGATTCTAACTATAATTTGGTAAACTCTAAATATACTTGTTATAATTTTGATAAGATTTCAGAAATTATTTTTAAAAAACATAGCTTTGATAAATGGCAATCTGTAGATACAATTCTGCCTCTTCTTCCTGTAGATGCTGATAGTAAATTATATTTAATAGAGTTTAAGAATTCAAAAAATATTCCATATGCTAACGTTAGAGCTAAAATATTATCGAGTTTGTTCCTACTAGAAAATTTTTATGGATTGCAAAAAACTGATTATAAAAAAATAGTGACAGTTACTGTAGTTAAATCACAAAAAGGTAAAAGACATTTAAATGAAATTAGACAACATCAGGCAAAAATAAGTGGTAAGTCACCTTATAAAGTTGAAAATTTTAGGGCTTTAGAAGATTTTTATGGAATTGAATCTTTTAAATATCCCCCTGAAAAATTTATAGAATTTATAGAGAATAATAATTTAGTCAGTTAAAATTAAAATACTAAAATTTTATAGCTTTGATTAAAAACCAGCTCACTACACAACAACCCCTCTAAGTTCGAACCGCTCTGAGAAGTACAACATTGCAGTTTCTTCTCAGGTGTTGGGGGATTTGAACAAACCAACGAGTTCAGAGTGGTGTATCCTATGAGTTTGATAAGTATGCAAGCTAGAATTATTCATTTAATCAAACCATTCATCCAAAAGGCATTACAAATGAGTGCATGGGATGTTGAGTATAACTCTTTTATTACTTCTTCATAGAACTTATTATGAATGTTTTTTATAGTTCACCCCAATTTCACCATTTACCGATGACACAGAAAAACAATTGAAAGGATATTTCTATGCAACCAACTTACAACATTGACAACCCAAACTTGTCTTATGAAGCTAAGCGTGACTTATGGCGGATAGGTTTTGGTCTGCAGAAAGTTGACAATCTAGTGCCATCAGCGTATATGGAATCTTTGGCTGAGAAACAGTCCCGGGGTGAACTGACTTACGAGCAGGTTTATGAGGATGCAACGGCTTATCACCATACTATTGATGCAAGTACGGAAGAGGCAGACTTGGTTTCTCTACGTATTGTAGAACTATTGTCTCGAAGAGGCTTTAGCTTTAGTCCTGCGACCTTACTTGCTATTCATAAGGAGTTGTTTCAAGATATATTTGAACCCTCTATTCCGGTGGGGCAATTTCGTCAGACCAATATCACAAAGAATGAACCTGTTTTGAATGGTGAAAGTGTTGTGTACTCTGATTACTCCATGATTCAAATGACCTTGGATTATGATTTTAATCAGGAAAAACAAGTTGCATATGCGACACTAACTCAGGCGGATGTGGTTAAACAAATCCAGCATTTTATTTCAGGAATCTGGCAGATTCATCCATTTCGCGAAGGAAACACTCGGACAGTAACGGTCTTTTTGATTCAGTATCTTCGTGAGTTTGGTTTTGATATTGATAATACACCATTTCAGCAACATGCCAAGTATTTTCGTGATGCCTTGGTATTAGATAATGCAAAGATTTTACAGCGACGTCCTGAGTTTTTAACAGCTTTTTTTGAAAATCTCTTGCTCGGTGGTCAAAATGATTTGTCTTCAGAAAAAATGTATCTAGATTTAGACCTCGATTTTTCATAATCCTAATACTGAGTAAACATTGAATTTTAGGAAAAAATGAAGCAAATATTCTCACAAGAAAACGTATATCATCAAAGTTTTAGGTCACTTGATAATATGCGTTTTTTGAATTTTATAGACTGCTCGTTTAAACTCTATTTACCTCGTACATTCCGGAGCGAGACGGAATATTAGCCACATACAAAATGAGTACTATTAGGATTTTATTTTCGTGTACAATTTCAGCTATTCTTGTTATAATCAGCCTATAGGAATCAAGGAGGTGATTGTTATGGCTGTTTTTGTGTCTTTGGATGGAATTGTGGTAGAAGTACTTGATGTCTTTTCTTCTTTTAATGGGGATAGTGAGTTTTTCTTGTGTAAACGTCTTAAAGACAAGAGTCAGTTTGTTATGGAACGCTCTCGGTTCGAGGAGATGTTCCAACTTCAAAGTAGTCACTTGACGACGCAAGAAAAATTACAATTGTTTACCTCCGTGTTTGCTGGCCGTTTTGATGTTTATGCTAAGAGTTTTATCAATGATCAAGGGAAAATTCAGTATTTTCCATCCTATGATTATGGTTGGAAGCAGTTGTCACCTGAAAAACGGAGTTTCCAGACATTGACGGATTCCGTTTTGAAATCTCATTTTCGTGGGGAGACAGCTATCGGTATCTTTCCTATGCACTTAGATGATAGCTGTTATTTTTTGGTACTTGATTTGGATGAAGGAGATTGGAAAGAAGCTGGTTTAACCATTCGAAGAATAGCCAGGGAACGCCAGATGGAAGCCCATTTAGAGATTTCTCGTTCGGGTCACGGACTCCATATTTGGTTCTTCTTTGAGGAAGCGATTCCGAGTCGAGAGGCTCGCTTGTTTGGAAAGAAACTGTTAGAACTGGCAATGCAGGAAAGTATGCAACTGTCCTTTGATTCTTTTGATCGCATGTTTCCAAATCAGGATGTTCTTCCTAAAGGTGGATTTGGTAATTTGATTGCCCTTCCTTTTCAAGGAGAAGCTTATCATCAAGGGCGAACGGTCTTTGTGGATGAACAGTTTCAGCCTTATGAAGACCAATGGAGGTATCTACAAGAAATTCAGAGGGTTTCAACTGCTAAAGTGGCACTGTTAATCCAAGAGGAGTTAGGTAAGGAAGAATTGGATAAGGAGTTGAAGGTCGTCTTATCCAATATGATCCAACTTGAAAAATCGTCTGTGACACCCAAGACACTGTTTTTCTTGAAAAATATGGCTTCATTTTCTAATCCCGAATTTTATTTAAAGCAGGCTATGCGACAGCCAACCTATCAAATTCCTGAGCGAATGTATTTATTTGGAGAATCCGATCATTATTTATGGCTGCCAAGAGGTTTGCTGTATCCATTGCAAGATAAATTTAATACTCTTCGAAAATCTCTTCAAACCACGTCAGCTTCGCCTTGCCGTACTCAAGTACTGCCTACGGCTAGCTTCCTAGTTTGCTCTTTGATTTTCATTGAGTATGAGCAGGGATCTGTGGAAGATAGGAGAAAGGTACAAAGGTCTATTAGAGTGGAATTTAAGGGAGAACTCACTTTTGAGCAAGAGTTAGCCCTGTCAGATATGACTTCTAAAGAAAATGGTTTACTTCATGCGGAGACCGGTTTTGGAAAGACCGTTTTAGGTGCTGCTCTTATCTCTGAACGGAAAACAAAAACAATTATCCTAGTTCATAATAGGCAACTCTTAGACCAATGGCTGGATCGTTTAAACCATTTTTTGACTTTCGAAGAGGAAGAAGCTACCCGTTATACGGCATCAGGTCGTGAAAAGGTAATAGGCTATGTTGGGCAGTACGGTGGGACTAAGAAATGGCTGAGTAAACTGGTTGATGTTGTTATGATTCAATCTCTATTTAAGTTGGAAAATAGTCAAAGTCTTTTGGATGAGTATGAGATGATGATTGTGGATGAGTGTCATCATGTCTCTGCCTTGATGTTTGAAAAAGTTGTTGCTCAGTTTAGAGGGAAGTATCTTTACGGTTTGACGGCTACGCCTGAGCGTAAGAATGGTCATGAGCCTATTGTTTTTCAGAGAATTGGTGAGATACTCCATACTGCTGATAAGAGGGAAACGGATTTTAAACGGCAATTGCAATTAAGATTCACTTCTTTTGGTCATTTGGAGATTGAAAAGACCAAAGCAAGTAATTTTATACAGCTTAGTGATTGGATTGCTACTGACTCAGTGAGGAATCAGTTGATTCTCAAGGATATTCTAGCCCAAGTGGCAGAAGGGCGGAATATCTTGGTTTTAGTCAATCGAATTCAACAGATAGATGTCTTTGAAAAGTTATTGAAAGAGAAAGAGATTGACGATTTTTATATTATTAGTGGAAAAACCAAAGTCCGAGAGAGAACAAGTTTACTAGAAACGCTAGAACAGCTAGATAAAGGGTTTGTTTTATTGTCTACTGGAAAATACATTGGCGAAGGTTTTGACTTACCTCAGCTAGACACGCTTATCTTGGCAGCACCCTTTTCTTGGAAAAATAATTTGATTCAGTACGCTGGTCGGATTCATAGAAACTACAAGGATAAGTCTTTGGTACGGATTTTCGATTATGTGGATATTCATGTTCCTTATTTAGAAAAGATGTTTCAGAAACGACAAGTAGCTTATCGCAAGATGGATTATCGTGCCATTGAGGGTGAGGAGAAACAATTCGTTTATGTTGATAGTAGATATGAAAATGTGTTTAGGGAGGACTTAGCAGGGGAAAGACAGGAATGTATGCTTATTTTACCTTATGTGCACCAGACAAAACTGATGAATTTTTTAAAAGAATTTAGGATTAGTCAAATTGAGATATGTATACCAGAGACGGTTGCAAATAAAGCATGGCTAGACCAGTTGAAGAGCAAGAAAATTAAAGTATCTTTTACTCAATCAAAAATAGTCACGCCTATTCTTTTGGTGAATAAGACTATTGTTTGGTATGGTGCAATGCCATTATTAGGGAAGGTAGATGAAATGACCATATTACGTTTGGAATCAGCTAGTATAGTTTCTGAACTAGTGGCAGGTTTACGATAGAGAAAATTTTTAAAAATTTCTATGTATGATTTTCATTTCTTTAGTGAGACTGTTGCCATTATCACATTCGAATCACACAAAATAAAAAAATTTCTACAAGTACTTGACAAATAGATTGAAATATCATAAAATGAAAATGGTTACAGAGTTATTAATTATTTAAGCTTCATGTCACCATTAAAAATTGAAATAAAAGGATGTTATCACTAATACAAGTGAGCAGGAACCTATTTAATCACATCGGAAGAAGTTTCTTGATGTTTTTAAGTAGGTTCCTTTTATTTTAAAAGGGAAATTTATGATCATAAAACGAATACTAAACCACAATGCTGTAATTGCGCAAAGTAAAAAAGATATCGATATTCTTCTTTTTGGAAGGGGAATAGCTTTTGGAAGAAAAATTGGAGATAAAGTAAATCCAATTGATATTGAGAAAAGTTTTTTTCTCAAAAATAGAGATAATATGACCCGTTTTACAGAGATGTTTATTAACGTTCCTTTGGAGTTGGTGTACATCACCGAAAAAAATAATTAACCTATGTAAAATAACATTAGGTAATAATTTTGATGAGATTATCTATATAAATCTAACGGATCATATTTCTTCGAGTATAGAACGTTATAAAGAAGGAGTTATTATTTCGAATCCCCTACGCTGGGAAATCTCGAAATATTATAAAGAAGAATTTGAGCTTGGGAAAAGGGCTTTACAAATAATAAAAAAAGAGTTAGGTATTGAACTTCCAATTGATGAAGCTGCATTCATAGCGCTACATTTTGTTAATGCTAATTTAGAAAATAATTTTCAAGAGTCGTATAAAATCACTGAAATAATTATGGGAATTGAGAAAATCATTCAAGATTTCTATTGTACTGAGTTTAACCAAGATTCTATTGATTATTATAGATTCATAACTCATATAAAATTATTTGCCCATCGCTTGGTTGAAAATACAACTTATTGTGACGATGATGATGAAGACTTGTTAGCATTAATGAAAAATAAATATCCTAGAGAATATGAATGTGGTGAACAGGTGGCAATGTTTATACAAACTGAGTACAATTATTTGCTGACTTCTAGTGAATTAGTTTATTTGATGGCTCATATTCGTCGTTTAACAAAAAATTTAGATTAATAGAATAGGAGAATACCATGAGTTATAAAGATACAGTACAAAAAATCCTCGATGTAATTGGAGGCGAAAAAAATGTCAATAGAGTTACCCATTGTGTAACACGTTTAAGATTAGAATTAAAAGATGAAAATTTAGTCAATGATGATGATGTGAAGAAGATACCAGGTGTAATAGGTATTATGAAAAAGAATGGGCAATATCAAATTATACTTGGTAATGATGTAGCCAATTATTATAAAGAATTCATTAAACTTGGCAATTTTGAAACAGATTCAGTTGATCAAGGGCACAAAGGGAATATTTTAGAAAGAATCATTGAATATATCGCTGGTTCCATGACTCCAATCATTCCAGCAATGTTAGGGGGAGGTATGCTGAAAGCCTTGGTAATTATTTTACCAATGCTTGGTATATTGCAATCAGATTCTCAGACTATTGCTTTTTTGACATTTTTTGGGGATGCTCCATATTATTTCTTACCGCTGTTATTAGCTTATTCTGCATCACAAAAATTAAAAGTAACATCTACATTAGCTATGTCTGTAGCAGGTGTACTTCTCCATCCAAATTTTGTTCAAATGGTGCAATCAGGGAATCCTCTTAGTTTATTTGGTGTACCTGTGACACCAGCTAGTTATGGTTCGTCAGTCGTTCCAATTCTTATTATGGTTTGGTTGATGAAATATATTGAAAAAATGATTGCTAAATTAACACCAGCTGTTACTAAGAGTTTTTTGCAACCTACGCTAGTATTATTAGTATCAAGCTGTATTGCCTTAGTTGTAGTCGGACCTATTGGAGTAATTGTTGGTGAAGGATTATCAAATCTAGTTGGGCAAATGTATGGTGTAGCTGGATGGCTTACATTAGCTATTCTTGGCGCTATTATGCCATTTATTGTTATGACTGGAATGCATTGGGCTTTTGCACCTATTTTTTTGGCGGCATCTATTGCTACTCCAGACGTATTAATTCTTCCAGCAATGTTAGGGTCAAACTTAGCTCAAGGGGCTGCTTCGATGGCTGTTGCATTAAAGAGTAAAAATAATAATACAAAACAAATTGCTTTTGCAGCAGGTTTCTCAGCCTTACTTGCAGGGATTACCGAACCTGCATTATATGGTGTGACTTTAAAATATAAAAAACCGCTTTATGCAGCTATGATTGGTGGTGGATTAGCGGGATTATTTGCAGGTCTTACTAGTGTTAAAGCATATCTATTTGCTGTCCCAGCTTTGATAGCGTTGCCTCAATTTATTTATTCTGATGTGCCATCAAATATTGTAAATGCTTTAATTGTGGCAGTCATTTCGGTTGTTATTACCTTTGTATTAGCTTATATATTTGGAATCGATGAAGAAGGGAGTTCTAGCAATTTAGAAGTTGAAGTTGGAGTTTCAAATAAAAAAATGATATTTTCTCCTATATCAGGAGAAATCATTCCGTTAAGCGATGTCCAGGATAAAACATTTTCAGATAAACTAATTGGAGACGGAGTAGCGATTATCCCAAGTGAGGGTAAGGTTTATGCACCATTTGATGGGAAAATTACAAATATTTTTCCGACTAAGCACGCAATTGGATTGAAGAGTGATGAGGGTGTTGAGTTACTAATTCATATTGGATTAGATACTGTTGAGCTAAAAGGTCAAGGTTTTATTAGTCATGTAGAAGAAGGAGATAGAGTTTTTAAAAATCAGTTGATTTTTGAAATGGACTTAAATTTAATCAAGACTAAAGGCTACGAAACAGTTACACCAGTGATTGTAACGAATACCAATGATTTTCTAGATGTATTAGTATTACCTAATAATCAGACAATCGAGCATTCTAAGGAATTACTGGTAATATTATAATGGAGGAAAGTTATGACCATTTTTCCAGATGATTTTCTTTGGGGTGGAGCGGTTGCAGCTAATCAAGTAGAGGGAGCATATAATGAAGATGGTAAGGGCTTATCAGTTCAGGATGTGTTACCCAAAGGTGGATTAGGAGAAGCAACAGAAAATCCTACAGAAGATAACTTAAAACTGTTAGGTATTGATTTTTATCATAAATATAAGGAAGATATATCCTTGTTTTCTGAAATGGGCTTTAATGTTTTTCGTACTTCTATTGCATGGAGTAGAATTTTTCCAAAAGGAGATGAAGAAGAACCTAACGAAGCTGGTTTGAAATATTATGATGAATTGTTTGATGAACTACATGCTCACGGGATAGAGCCACTTGTAACTCTTTCACACTATGAGACTCCATTATATTTAGCAAGAAAATATCATGGATGGGTTGATAGGAGAATGATTCATTTTTATGAAAAATTTGCTCGAACAGTTTTAGAAAGGTATAAAGATAAAGTTAAATATTGGCTTACATTTAACGAAGTAAACTCTGTTTTGGAATTACCGTTTACTAGTGGAGGAATAGATATACCTAAGGAGAATCTTTCGAAACAAGAATTATATCAAGCTATACATCATGAATTAGTCGCCTCGAGTTTGGTTACAAAAATTGCTCGTGAGATTCATTCAGAGTTTAAGGTGGGGTGTATGGTATTAGCTATGCCAGCTTATCCAATGACTCCAAATCCAAAAGATGTATGGGCGACTCATGAGTATGAGAATCTAAATTATCTATTTTCAGATGTGCATGTTAGAGGTTATTATCCGAATTATGCAAAAAGATATTTTAAGGAACATGACATTAACATAGAGTTTGCAGCTGAAGATGCAGAGTTATTAAAAAATTATACTGTAGATTTTTTATCCTTTAGCTATTACATGAGTGTGACTCAATCTGCTCTTCCAACACAGTATAATTCAGGAGAAGGGAATATTATTGGTGGTTTAGTAAATCCTTATTTAGAGTCTTCAGAGTGGGGATGGCAAATTGATCCAATTGGACTACGTATAATTTTAAATAGATATTATGACCGTTATCAAATTCCATTATTTATAGTGGAAAACGGATTAGGTGCTAAAGATCAACTAATAAAAGATGAATTTAATAACTTAACAGTCCAAGATGATTATAGAATTCAGTATATGAAAGAACATTTATTGCAAGTAGCTGAAGCTCTACAAGATGGTGTGGAAATTATGGGCTATACGTCTTGGGGATGTATTGACTGCGTTTCTATGTCCACTGCACAGCTTTCTAAGAGGTACGGTCTCATTTATGTTGATCGAAATGATGATGGAAATGGCACATTCAATCGATATAAGAAAATGTCCTTTACTTGGTATAAAGGAGTGATTGAATCAAATGGAGAATCCTTATTCAAATAGTTTGTTTATTGATGATTAGATATTATCACGGTTAAGGCAACATCTCATTAAATATAAAATAAAGAGGTTTGGAAGACATCAAATTCTAAACCTCTTTATTTTATAGGGGGATTAATTAATTTAATTTTGTTACAAAAATTATAAATAGTTAATTTAGATAAATTGTTTATATAAATTTAGATAAGAATAAGCTAACAAGCAGAAGTAAGATAGGTCTTGCAAGAATGGTAAAAATCTGATAAACTAAGTAGTAATTGAATAGGAATCTGAAAGACTAGTAGCCCAAGGGAAGTATATCAGGGAGGAGAGCCGTGACTGCAAGCTCTCTATATGAAAGCTGGGTGAATTCACTTGCGCATGGATTTAGAAATGAAGGTCTGACTTGTCAGATGAAAACGGATGGTACCGCGTGTCAACGCTCCGAGTGGAGTTTTTGGCATGTGGTTTTCTTTTTATCTACGAGCGACTGATGGAGGAATTATGTCAACTATTGAAGAACAATTAAAAGCGCTTCGTGAAGAAACGCTGGCTAGCTTGAAGCAGATTACTGCTGAAAATGAAAAAGAGATGCAAGATTTGCGTGTCTCTGTCCTTGGTAAAAAGGGTTCGCTCACTGAAATACTCAAAGGGATGAAAGATGTTTCTGCTGAGATGCGTCCAATCATTGGGAAACACGTCAATGAAGCTCGTGATGTCTTGACAGCAGCTTTTGAAGAAACTGCTAAGCTCTTGGAAGAAAAGAAAGTTGCAGCTCAATTAGCAAGCGAGAGTATCGATGTGACCCTTCCAGGTCGTCCAGTTGCGACTGGTCACCGTCACGTTTTGACACAAACTAGTGAAGAAATCGAAGATATCTTCATTGGGATGGGTTACCAAGTCGTGGATGGTTTTGAAGTGGAGCAAGACTACTATAACTTTGAACGTATGAACCTTCCCAAAGACCACCCAGCCCGTGATATGCAGGACACATTCTATATCACAGAAGAAATCTTACTCCGTACTCACACGTCTCCAGTTCAAGCGCGTGCTATGGATGCCCATGATTTCTCTAAAGGTCCTTTGAAAATGATCTCACCAGGGCGTGTGTTCCGTCGCGATACGGACGATGCGACCCACAGTCACCAATTCCACCAAATCGAAGGCTTGGTAGTTGGGAAAAATATCTCTATGGCTGACCTTCAAGGAACCCTTCAGTTGATTGTGCAAAAAATGTTCGGTGAAGAGCGTCAAATCCGTCTGCGCCCCTCTTACTTCCCATTCACAGAGCCATCTGTTGAGGTGGATGTTTCTTGCTTCAAGTGTGGTGGAGAAGGCTGTAACGTATGTAAGAAAACAGGTTGGATCGAAATTATGGGGGCCGGTATGGTTCACCCACGTGTCCTTGAAATGAGTGGTATCGATGCGACTGTTTACTCTGGATTTGCCTTTGGTCTTGGACAAGAGCGTGTAGCCATGCTCCGTTACGGAATCAACGATATCCGTGGATTCTACCAAGGAGATGTCCGCTTCTCAGAGCAGTTTAAATAATGATTAGAAAAGTAGAAATGGTAGATGTTGAGGTGTTGGCTAAAATTGCCAAACAAACCTTTCGTGAAACCTTTGCTCATGATAATACGGAAGAGCAGTTACAGGAATACTTTGAAGAGGCTTATAGTCTGAGAGTTTTATCAACTGAGTTGGAAAATCCTGACTCCGAAACCTATTTCATTATGCATGAAGAGGAGATAGCTGGTTTTCTCAAAGTCAACTGGGGAAGTGCTCAAACTGAGAGAGAATTAGAGGACGCTTTTGAAATTCAACGCCTCTATGTGCTACAAAAATTCCAAGGATTTGGACTAGGTAAGCAACTGTTTGAATTTGCTCTTGAACTTGCTACAAAAAATAGTTTTTCTTGGGCTTGGTTAGGTGTTTGGGAGCATAATACAAAAGCTCAAGCGTTTTATAATCGATATGGTTTTGAAAAATTTAGCCAACATCATTTTATGGTTGGTCAAAAAGTAGATACGGATTGGTTACTGCGAAAGAAATTAAGGTAAGAAGAGGATTCTTCTATTGAAATGATAGGAAAGGAAAAGAACCAGTGTGGCAATGGTCATTCTGGAGAACTAAATTATGCTTGTATCTTATAAATGGTTAAAAGAATTGGTGGACATTGATGTGCCATCACAGGAGTTGGCTGAAAAAATGTCAACCACAGGGATCGAGGTAGAAGGTGTCGAATCACCGGCTGCTGGTCTCTCAAAAATTGTCGTCGGTGAGGTCTTGTCCTGCGAAGATGTGCCAGAAACTCACCTTCATGTTTGTCAGGTTAACGTTGGCGAAGAAGAAGCCCGTCAAATCGTCTGTGGTGCCCCAAATGTGCGTGCTGGTATCAAGGTTATGGTGGCTCTTCCAGGAGCTCGCATCGCTGACAACTACAAAATCAAAAAAGGAAAAATCCGTGGTTTAGAGTCACTTGGAATGATCTGTTCGCTTGGCGAATTGGGAATTTCTGACTCAGTTGTGCCTAAGGAATTCGCAGATGGCATCCAAATTTTGCCAGAAAATGCCGTTCCAGGTGAGGAAGTCTTCTCATACCTAGACTTGGATGATGAAATCATCGAACTGTCTATCACACCAAACCGTGCAGATGCCCTTTCTATGCGTGGAGTGGCTCACGAAGTGGCAGCTATCTATGACAAGGCAGTCAACTTTAAAGAATTTACTCTTTCAGAAACTGACCAAGCTGCAGCAGATGTTCTTTCTGTGGGCATTGATACAGACAAGGCGCCTTACTATGCAGCTCGTATCTTGGATAATGTGACGATTGCACCAAGTCCACAATGGTTGCAAAACCTTCTCATGAACGAAGGAATCCGTCCTATTAACAACGTAGTGGACGTGACAAACTACATCCTGCTCTACTTTGGTCAACCTATGCATGCCTTTGACTTGGATACCTTTGAAGGGACTGACATCCGTGTGCGTGAAGCGCGTGCTGGTGAAAAATTAGTGACTTTAGATGGTGAAGAACGTGACTTAGAGGTGAATGACTTAGTTATCACTGTCGCAGACAAACCAGTAGCCCTTGCAGGTGTCATGGGCGGTCAAGCAACAGAAATCTCTGAGAAATCTAGTCGTGTCGTCCTTGAAGCTGCAGTCTTCAACGGAAAATCTATCCGCAAGACTAGTGGTCGTCTTAACCTTCGTTCTGAGTCATCTTCTCGCTTTGAAAAAGGTATCAATGTGGCAACTGTTAACGAAGCCCTTGATGCGGCGGCTAGCATGATTGCAGAACTTGCAGGTGCGACGGTGCGTAAAGGTATCGTTTCAGCGGGTGAACTTGATACCTCTGATGTGGAAGTTTCTTCTACCCTTGCTGACGTCAACCGTGTCCTCGGAACTGAGCTTTCATACGCTGATGTAGAAGATGTCTTCCGTCGTCTTGGCTTTGGTCTTTCTGGAAATGCAGACAGCTTTACAGTCAGCGTCCCACGTCGTCGCTGGGATATCACTATCGAGGCAGACCTCTTTGAAGAAATCGCTCGTATCTATGGCTATGATCGCTTGCCAACCAGCCTTCCAAAAGACGATGGTACAGCTGGTGAATTGACTGCAACTCAAAAACTTCGCCGTCAAGTTCGTACCATTGCTGAAGGAGCAGGTTTGACAGAAATCATCACCTATGCTCTAACAACTCCTGAAAAAGCAGTTGAGTTTACGGCTCAACCAAGTAACCTTACTGAACTCATGTGGCCAATGACAGTGGACCGTTCTGTCCTCCGTCAAAATATGATTTCTGGTATCCTAGATACAGTTGCTTACAACGTGGCTCGTAAGAATAAAAACTTGGCTCTTTACGAGATTGGAAAAGTCTTTGAACAAACTGGCAATCCAAAAGAAGAACTTCCAAATGAAGTCAACAGTTTTGCCTTTGCCTTGACAGGATTGGTTGCTGAAAAAGATTTCCAAACAGCAGCAGTTCCAGTTGATTTTTTCTATGCTAAAGGAATCCTTGAAGCGCTATTTGCTCGTTTGGGGCTCCAAGTAACTTATACAGCAACATCTGAAATTGCTAGCCTTCATCCAGGTCGTACAGCAGTCATTTTACTCGGTGACCAAGTTCTTGGTTTCCTTGGACAAGTGCATCCGGTCACAGCTAAGGCTTACGATATTCCAGAAACGTATGTAGCAGAGCTCAATCTTTCAGCTATCGAAGCAGTGTTTCAGCCAGCTGCTCCATTTGTGGAAATCACCAAATTCCCAGCAGTCAGCCGTGACGTGGCTCTACTCCTCAAGGCAGAAGTCACTCACCAAGAAGTTGTAGATGCTATCCAAGCTGCCGGCGTGAAACGTTTGACAGATATCAAACTCTTTGACGTCTTCTCAGGTGAGAAATTGGGACTTGGTATGAAGTCCATGGCTTATAGCTTGACCTTCCAAAATTCAGAAGATAGCTTAACGGACGAAGAAGTCGCACGCTATATGGAAAAAATCCAAGCATCGCTCGAAGAAAAAGTGAATGCAGAAGTGCGTTAAACGATAGTATGATACAAATTCCCCCTCTAGTTTATGAACACTAGAGGGGTGATTTTATATAATACTCAATGAAAATCAAAAAGCAAACTAGGAAGCTAGCCGTAGGTTGCTCAAAACACTGTTTTGAGGTTGTAGATAAGACTGACGAAGTCAGTAACCATATGTCTAAGGTAAGTCGACGCTGACGTGGTTTGAAGAGATTGTCGAAGAGTATAAAATAATTAAAATGTGATTTCTGTAAAAATACATCTATGATCAGAGTTTTGAAAACTTACAATGTCTAAATCTTTAACATAGTAGTGGTTTTTAGGCAATAAGATATGATCTATTGTTGCATTAAAAAGTTTTGGACTTTGGCTATTCCAAGTTCCTCTTTCAAAAGGTGGAAGTGCATTTAATGCGTCCCTATGAGAGCTTATTTTTGCAAGTGCTCCATGACGCATAGTTGCATTAAAATCACCTGCAATAATAGCCTTTGGATATTTTGAAGCCAATTGATTATGAATGATGTTTAAGTCTTGCTTCCAGATTTCCATTAAACCTGGCAGAGGAGGAGCAGTATGCAAAGCAATGATATCTGGTATATCTTGTTTTCTCGAATGTAATACAATTGTCCCGAACCGTGTTGTATGAAAAGTTTCAGCTTTTGTATAGAAATCGTAACTTTTCTTGACAATCACAGTCACAGGAGCTATTCCACTGTCAGTAGGTGGAGAAGTAAAAATATCATAGTTGGCCATAGAAAGTCCAACTTGATGAAACAATAGTTTGATTCTCTGGTTTTCTTGCTTACCTCTGATATTGGTAGCTAGTTCAGGGAATATAGCCATATCGGCATCAAAATGGCTAAAAATTCGCTCAATATGTTGTGCTTCTATTTGATTAGCGACGTTCCAAGTTACTAATTTTAAGGTTTTAGTCTTATTTGATACGGAAGAAAGGGTTTTATCTGTTCCGAATAATAGTAATATGAACGATAGTAAGAGCAAGATGCTAGAATAAAACCGTATTTGTTTATTTTTCTTGTAAAAAGATAGGGAAAAAAATACGAAACTTAAAATAGAAACCATAGTTGCAGTAGCTAAGGGGAAGGCATAAATCTGTGCCAAGATAGGTCTGGTAGATAGCCAAATATTAAGATTAGAAGATGGAAAAAAAGAATAAGCTATGATAGGGATAGCAAAGAGAATGACAGAAAAGGCAGAGAGAAATATTTTAATCATTGTATGAGTACCTCGATTTGCAATGGTTGCTCGGAGCTAATGTGACTTTGTGACTTTACTCGATTGATATTCTTTTTATTGTCTTCCTTATAGATTAAGTACAACCCAAGTAAAAAAAGTCCAATTTAAGATTGAAATGATTAAAAGTCACGGAGATGCAAGACAATTATACTACAAAAGGCAAACATTTGACAATCGATAGTCGTCGCTTAATCGAACGATGGAAAAAAAGAAGGAAAATCAAATAGAGAAATTGCCTCTCTACTTGGAAAAGCTCCTCAAACTATCCACACTGAAATTAAGCGTAGGACAGTCCGAAAATGTCTTGGAAAAGGGTGCTTCAAAGAGATTTATTCTGCCGACTATGCTCAACAGTCTTATGAAAATAATCGCAAGCACTCGGTCAAGAGATCAAGCTTGACCAAGGAACTAAAGGAAAAGATTCTCCACTATCATAACCAAAAATTTTCGCCTGAAATGATGGTGATGGCTAAAGGGGTTAACGTGGGAATTTCAACCATTTACTATTGGATTCATCATGTAAAATTGGGGTTAAGCAAACAGGAACTGCTTTACCCTAGAAAAGGAAAAGCGCTTAAGAAACAAGCTAGCACCAATTTTAAACTCGCTGGTCAATCTATCGAATTATAATTCGCTCATTTTTTCAAAAAATACATAGACGTAAAAGAAAGAGGGTTAAGAGATGAAGAATAGTGCTATTGGGAGTAATTGGAAGGATGTCCGGTCTCAACTCTTTACCAAGGAGGAAATCCTTGAAAGTGATATGCGAGTGGCTATCATGAGTGAGCTGATTGAAGCCAGGCATGAGCAAGGAATCAGTCAGAAAAAGCTAGAAGAACTTAGTGGAGTAAGCCAGCCTGTCATAGCTAGGATGGAAACAGGCAAGACTAGTCCTCAGTTGGACACAGTCTTAAAAGTCCTAGCCAGTTTGGGAAAGACACTAGCAGTCGTCCCACTCGAACAGGAAAAGAGTTGATTAGAGTAGACTCATACTCAATGAAAATCAAAGAGCAAACTAGGAAACTAGCCGCAGGTTGCTCAAAACACTGTTTTGAGGTTGTAGATAAGACTGACGAAGTCAGTAACCATATGTCTAAGGCAAGGCGACGTTGACGCGGTTTGAAGAGATTTTCGAAGAGTATTATAGTCTTTTCTAATAACAAGCCATAGTCACTTATAAGAATTACTAATAAAGCGTTTGAAGAGCATAACTGAAATAAAGCTATAAAACACGCTATACAAAGGATTTGAGGCATTTGTCTCAGGTCTTTTTCTTTTGTTTAAAACAGATATATAGTTTCAAACTATATCAAAGCCTAATTTTTTACAATTATACAGATGATTTCTTTTCTGTTAAGATAGTTTCAACAACAAATTTTGGAGGACACATCATGTCAACTACAATCATCGGTTTCCCTCGTTTGGGTGAATTCCGCGAATTAAAATTTACAACTGAAAAATACTTTAGAAAAGAAATCTCAGAGGAAGAACTTTTAGCAGCAGCAAAAGACTTACGTGCTAAACACTGGAACATTGTCAAAGAAAAAGGCATCACTGAGATTCCATCAAATGACTTTTCTCACTATGATAACTTCCTAGATGCAGCTTTCCTTTTCAACGTGGTACCTGCTTCAGTTCAAAACTTGGACTTGTCTGACCTTGAGCGCTACTTCGCTTTGGGACGTGGTTACCAAGGAGAAAAAGGGGACGTTCGCGCCCTCCCAATGAAGAAATGGTTTAACACTAACTACCACTACATCGTTCCTAAATTTGAAAAAGACACTCAAGTCAAACTTGCAGGTCACAAGATTTTTGATGAGTTCCAAGAAGCCAAAGAACTTGGTCTCAACACTCGTCCTGTTCTTGTAGGTCCCTTCACTTTCCTTCAATTGTCAGACTTTGAAGAAGGCGTGAAAGCAGACGACTTCGTAGATAGCTTAGTGGCTACTTACCAAGAAGTTTTTGCTAAATTGGCTGAACTTGGTGCAACTCGCATCCAATTGGATGAAGCGGCTCTTGTAAAAGACTTGACAGCTGAAGAAAAAGCTCTCTTCTTGAACCTTTACAACAAACTCTTGGCTGACAAAAAAGGTCTTGAAGTCTTGCTTCAAACTTATTTCGGTGATGTTCGTGACGTATACGCTGACCTTGTAAACTTGCCAGTAGATGCTATCGGTCTTGACTTTGTTGAAGGTAAGAAAACTCTTGAACTCGTTAAAGGTGGCTTCCCAGCTGACAAGACTCTCTATGCAGGTATTGTCAATGGTAAAAACATCTGGCGCAACAACTACGAAAAGAGCTTGGCTGTTCTTGAGCAAATCCCAGCTGAAAACATCGTTTTGACAAGCTCATGCTCACTTCTTCATGTGCCATTTACAACAGCTAACGAAGAATTTGAACCAGCTATCTTGAACCACTTTGCCTTTGCAGTTGAAAAATTGGATGAAATCCGTGACTTGGATGCTATCCGCAATGGTCAAGGTTCAGAAGCTCTTGCAGCCAACAAAGAACTCTTTGCGACTGAGCGTGTTGGTGAAAATGCTGAACTTCGTGCGCGTATCGCTGGCTTGACAGACACAGACTACACTCGTTTGCCAGCCTTTGCAGAACGTGAAGCTATCCAAGAAGAAGCTTTCAAACTTCCAGCTCTTCCAACAACAACGATTGGTTCATTCCCTCAAACAAAAGAAGTTCGTGCCAAACGTTTGGCTTACCGTAAAGGTGAATTGTCTCAAAAAGAGTACGACGCTTTCCTTGCTGAAACGATTGACGAATGGATCAAGTGGCAAGAAGATATTGACTTTGATGTCCTTGTTCACGGTGAATTTGAGCGTAATGACATGGTTGAGTACTTCGGTCAAAACTTGTCAGGATACCTCTTCTCTAAAAATGGATGGGTACAATCATACGGTATGCGTGGGGTAAAACCACCAATCATCTGGGGTGATGTCACTCGTCTTAACCCTATCACTGTTAAATGGTCTAGCTATGCACAAAGTCGTACAAACAAACCTGTTAAAGGTATGTTGACTGGACCTGTTACCATCCTTAACTGGTCATTCCCACGTGAAGACATCTCTATCAAGGATTCAACTCTCCAAATCGCCCTTGCTATCAAGGATGAAGTACTTGACCTTGAAGCTGCTGGTGTGAAAATCATCCAAATCGACGAGGCTGCTCTTCGTGAAAAATTGCCACTCCGTCGTAGCGACTGGTACGAAGACTACCTTGACTGGGCAATTCCTGCCTTCCGCTTGGTACACTCAACAGTAGCGCCAGACACACAAATCCACACTCACATGTGTTATTCAGAATTTACAGATATCATCCCAGCTATCGACAACATGGATGCAGACGTTATTTCCTTTGAGGCTAGCCGTTCAAACCTTGAAATCTTGGACGAACTCAAAGCGAAAAACTTCCAAACAGAAGTGGGACCTGGGGTTTACGATATCCACTCTCCTCGTGTGCCAAATGAAGGCGAAATCGACAATACAATCGAAGCCATCCTTGCTAAAGTGCCAAGCAAGAAAGTTTGGATCAACCCTGACTGTGGTTTGAAAACACGTGGTATTCCAGAAACAAAAGAAAGCTTGATCCGCCTTGTTGAAGCAGCGAAAGCTGCGCGTGAGAAATTGTAAGATTAGATTTCTCAAGAAGCGCTGTTTGGTCAATCTGCCTGTTTCACTTGGATTCTAGGAATCCAGCTAACGAAAAAAATTAACTAGAAAAGGATAATGACTATGTCACGCCAAACACCGTCACTCTCATTTGAAGTGTTCCCTCCCAACCCAGCCGTGGGTAATGATAACATTATTTCTGCCCTTCAAGATATGCAGGAGTTGACTCCCCACTTTATCAGTGTAACTGCCAGCAATAATAAATTTAATATCAAGGAAACGACGGTCCGTTTGGCTGATTTTATCCAAAATGACTTGGCGATTCCGACCATTGCCCACTTGCCAGCCATCTATTTGACTAAGGACAAGGTGGCTGAAACCATTGCGGACTTGGACAAGGTTGGGGTGCAGAAAATCTTGGCTCTTCGTGGGGATATTATTCCAGATGTGGAGCCGCAAAAGGATTTCCGCTATGCAACGGACTTAATTGAGTTCATCAAGGAACAAGCTCCTCACTTTGATATTGTTGGTGCTTGCTATCCAGAAGGGCACCCAGATTCGCCAAATCAGATTTTAGATATTCAAAATCTCAAGAAGAAAGTGGATGCAGGTTGTTCGAGCCTCGTAACCCAGCTTTTCTTTGATAATGAGCGCTTCTATGATTTCCAAGACAAGTGCATCTTGGCTGGGATTGATGTTCCCATTCATGCAGGGATTATGCCAATTTTGAATCGAAATCAGGCTCTCCGCCTCTTGAAGACTTGTGAGAATATCCATCTTCCACGCAAATTTAAATCCATCTTAGACAAGTATGAGCATGACCCTGAGTCGCTCAGAGCAGCAGGACTTGCCTATGCAGTGGACCAAATCGTGGACTTGGTAACTCAGGATGTTGCCGGTGTGCATCTCTACACTATGAACAATGCGGATACAGCAAAATACATCCACCAAGCAACACATGCCTTGTTTAATCATCAGTCTCTAGGATAATAAAAAGAAAACCATTCTTCTCAAGTGAGGGGAATGGTTCCTTTTTAATGGTAAAGACCGCACTTTTTAAGAAAAATATGATAAAATAGACTTTGTACGTACTTGATACAAAGATGAGGGTATTTAGGTTGTAGAAGTTTGTTTAAAGTTGATTATTTTTTAAGCAAAATCTGATAATGTGTGTCTCAAAAAACACGAACGGAGTGAGTATTTAAAAGATATTTCACGCTATCGTGGTATCTTAGATGATAACAATATTATTATCTAAGGCAGGATTTTTGAGAGTAAAATAGTTCGGGAAACTATTTTAGCCTGAGTATAGAAATAAAAAGGCGAAGTAATTAAAAATTACCATTGAAATTCCGTTGGATTTCTAAAATCATCCACTGGATAATTTTAGCTCCCGTCCGCACTATTCCAGGGAAATATCAAAAAGATACTTAATTGAATTTTGGCCTCATTCCTTAGGAAAAAAGATAAGCTTCCTAGCACTCATCGAGTGCGGCGTCACCTTCCTATTTTTCTACAGAAATGTTCGGCAAGCCGAACCGTCCAAAATATCTTGTGTAATTGAACACGCCTACAACTCTGTGGAAAAAGATAAATCTGCCTAGGAGCGGTCGCTCCGTCGTTCGATTTCCTATTTTCCTTTGAGTTGCTTAACGGCTTAGTATCTTGAGTAATTGCACACGGGCTAAATCCCTAGTGAAAAAGATAGATTTCCTGGTGCGCATCGCACACTGCGTCAATCTCCTATTTTCATACGGGATTCTTCACGCCCTTAGTATCTTGATCTTTGTAGGCAAGGCGTATAATTTCATCAATCCAAAGGGGATTAAAATGACAAAACAAGTGTTTCAAACGACTTTTGCGGGTCGTGAGTTAATTGTAGAGACTGGTCAGGTTGCTAAGCAAGCAAATGGCGCAGTTGTCGTGCGTTACGGTGAGTCAACTGTCTTGACTGCGGCCGTTATGTCTAAGAAAATGGCAACTGGGGATTTCTTCCCTCTTCAAGTCAACTACGAAGAAAAAATGTATGCAGCTGGGAAGTTTCCTGGTGGCTTTATGAAACGTGAAGGACGTCCTTCAACGGATGCGACATTGACAGCGCGTTTGATTGACCGTCCGATTCGTCCTATGTTTGCGGAAGGTTTCCGTAATGAAGTCCAAGTGATTAACACCGTGCTTTCTTATGATGAAAATGCATCTGCACCAATGGCTGCTATGTTTGGTTCATCCTTGGCACTGTCTATTTCAGATATTCCATTTGACGGCCCAATCGCTGGGGTACAAGTGAGCTATGTAGATGACCAAATCATCATCAACCCTACGCAAGAACAAGCAGAGCAATCTCTTCTTGAATTGACAGTAGCTGGAACCAAGCACGCTATCAACATGGTAGAGTCTGGTGCCAAAGAATTGTCAGAAGAAATCATGTTGGAAGCTCTTCTTAAAGGGCACGAAGCTGTCAAAGAATTGATTGCTTTCCAAGAAGAAATCGTTGCGGCAGTCGGTAAAGAAAAAGCAGAAGTAGAATTGCTTCATGTGGATGCGGACTTGCAAGCTGAAATCATCGCAGCCTACAACAGCGACCTCCAAAAAGCGGTTCAAGTAGAAGAAAAATTGGCTCGTGAAGCTGCTACTCAAGCAGTTAAAGACCAAGTGACTGCTGTTTATGAAGAAAAATATGCAGACCACGAAGAATTTGACCGCATCATGCGTGATGTGGCTGAAATCTTGGAACAAATGGAACACGCTGAAGTGCGCCGTTTGATTACAGAAGACAAGGTACGTCCTGATGGTCGTAAGGTCGATGAAATCCGTCCTTTGGATGCGGTTGTTGACTTCCTTCCTCGTGTGCACGGCTCCGGTCTCTTCACTCGTGGACAAACTCAGGCTCTTTCAGTCTTGACCTTGGCTCCGATGGGAGAAACTCAAATCATTGATGGTTTGGATCCAGAGTACAAGAAACGCTTTATGCACCACTATAACTTCCCTCAATATTCTGTAGGGGAAACAGGTCGTTACGGTGCGCCAGGTCGTCGTGAAATCGGTCACGGTGCTCTCGGTGAACGTGCTCTTGCTCAAGTCTTGCCAAGCTTGGAAGAATTCCCATACGCTATCCGCCTAGTAGCAGAAGTCTTGGAATCAAACGGTTCTTCATCTCAAGCCTCTATCTGTGCGGGTACTCTTGCCCTTATGGCTGGTGGTGTGCCAATCAAGGCGCCAGTAGCTGGTATTGCTATGGGACTTATCTCAGATGGAAATAACTACACAGTATTGACCGATATCCAAGGTTTGGAAGATCACTTTGGAGATATGGACTTCAAGGTTGCAGGTACTCGTGATGGGATTACAGCCCTTCAAATGGATATCAAGATCCAAGGGATCACTGCAGAAATCTTGACTGAAGCCCTTGCCCAAGCCAAGAAAGCTCGTTTTGAAATCCTTGATGTGATTGAAGCAACCATTCCAGAAGTCCGTCCAGAATTGGCTCCAACTGCTCCGAAAATTGATACGATTAAGGTCGATGTGGACAAGATCAAGATTGTCATCGGTAAGGGTGGAGAAACCATCGACAAGATTATCGCTGAAACAGGTGTTAAGATTGATATAGACGAAGAAGGAAATGTGTCTATCTACTCTAGTGACCAAGATGCTATTAACCGTGCCAAAGAAATTATTGCTGGTTTGGTTCGTGAAGCCAAAGTGGATGAAGTTTACCGTGCTAAAGTCGTTCGTATCGAGAAATTTGGTGCCTTTGTTAACCTCTTTGATAAGACAGATGCCCTTGTTCATATCTCTGAGATGGCTTGGACTCGTACCAATCGTGTAGAGGATTTGGTAGAAATCGGGGATGAAGTTGATGTTAAGGTTATCAAGATTGATGAAAAAGGCCGTATCGATGCCTCTATGAAGGCTCTTCTACCTCGTCCGCCAAAACCTGAGCATGATGAAAAAGGTGAAAAGTCTGAGCGCCCTCACCGCCCACGTCATCACAAGGAACACAAACCTAAGAAAGAATTTACAGAGACACCAAAAGATTCAGAGTAAGAAAAGGAGAAATGTATGGGGTGGTGGCGCGAAACCATTGATATCGTAAAAGAAAATGATCCAGCGGCCCGCACCACTTTGGAGGTTTTGCTGACTTATCCAGGTGTCAAGGCCTTGGCGGCCCACCGTCTCTCGCATTTTCTCTGGAAGTACGACTTCAAACTCCTGGCTCGTATGCACAGTCAGTTCTGGCGCTTTTGGACTCAGATTGAGATTCATCCAGGTGCCCAGATTGATTCAGGTGTCTTTATCGACCACGGTTCAGGCTTGGTTATTGGAGAAACAGCGATCGTTGAAAAAGGCGTTCTTCTTTATCACGGGGTGACTCTTGGTGGAACTGGTAAGGATGTTGGAAAACGCCATCCGACCGTTCGAAAGGGAGCTCTCATATCGGCTCATGCCCAAGTCATCGGACCAGTGGAAATCGGTGAAAATGCCAAGGTTGGTGCAGCAGCAGTTGTCGTGGCAGATGTACCTAGTGATGTGACGGTTGTCGGTATTCCGGCTAAGATTGTCCGCCTTCATGGTAAGAAGGATGAGCCTGTCATTCACGAAGTCGAAGAAAAACGAGAGTATTATGTTAATAAACTCGAGCAGGCTAAAGAAGCCAGTCATAGATCGTCTGGTTTGTAGAGGATACCTATATGATTCAAGCAAGAAACAAGTTAAGCCAAGAGGAGTTATCTGAGGCGAAACAACTAATTAACTGTTGCCAAAACTATGACGGTACCTATCGTGATCCCTATCTCTCTAACATGCTTAATTTTGACCCAAACATGCCCGCCTTTTTCCTTTATTATGAAAAAGGCGAACTTGTTGGTCTCTTAACTGTTTATGCAGATGATCAAGATGTGGAAGTGACGATACTGGTTCATCCAGATCATCGCCGTCAGGGAATTGCGCGTGCTTTGTTTACGAGTTTTGAGAAAGAAACAGCTTCTTTCTCTATTTGTTCAGTCACTTTTCAGACAGAGCGTATTTTTCTAGAGCGTCATCCTGATTTTGTCAATAATTGGGGATTGGTCGAGGATGAAGAGACAGAAACCTGGTTAGGTAAGGATAGAAGACCATATCAGTTAGCAAAACTTTCTAATCTTGAAGTTTTGTTAGTAGATAGTTCGTATCAGGAGCAAATTAGCCAGTTAAAATTTCAGGCATTTTCAGAGGAACATGAATCTAGAGAAGTTGTGGATAGATATGTCGCTGAAGCTCTGAAGGATCCAGAAAGTCGCTTATATATTTTGTTAAAAGACGGTCAAGTTATTGGAACTTGCACGGTTGATTTATCGAGCGATACGAATTACTTCTACGGTTTAGCAATATCAGAACCTGAACGTGGCAAAGGCTATGGGAGCTACTTAGCAAAATCCCTTGTCAACCAACTAATTGAGCAAAATGATAAGAAATTTCAGATTGCAGTGGAAGATAGCAATGTAGGTGCCAAGTGTTTGTATGAAAAAATTGGCTTTGTCAAACAGACTCAGGTGGTTTATCTGAATGAGAAAGGAGCAAGGGATTCCGGAGTGTAGAGAGATTCGGACTGAAATTCAATTGAACTCTTAGTGACGAAACTAACAGTTCTTGGATTTTAGCTTTCCTGATTATGATTTATGATTAAAATCTATGACACCATGTCTCGTGATTTGCGAGAATTTGTCCCGATTGAGGACGGTAAGGTCAAGATGTATGTTTGTGGGCCAACTGTGTACAACTATATCCACGTGGGGAATGCCCGCTCAACAGTGGCTTTTGATACGGTTCGTCGCTATTTTGAGTACCGTGGGTATGAGGTTGCCTATATTTCCAATTTTACAGATGTAGATGATAAGATTATCAACCGTGCCAAGGAAGAGGGCATCACGCCTCAGGAGGTTGCGGACAAGTACATCACTGCCTTTCGTGAGGATGTGACAGCCTTGGGCGTCAAACCTGCGACCCGCCATCCGCGTGTGGTGGAGTTTATGGCTGACATCATCCGCTTTGTGGAAGATTTGATTGAAAAAGGCTTTGCCTACGAGAGTCACGGAGATGTCTATTTCCGTGTGGAAAAATCTCACAACTATGCCAAATTGGCTAATAAAACCTTGGAAGATTTGGAGCTGGGTGCTTCAGGTCGTACCGATGAAGAAACGGCTCGTAAGGAAAATCCTGTAGACTTTGCCCTCTGGAAATCTGCTAAACCAGGCGAGATTTCTTGGGATAGTCCTTGGGGATCTGGCCGTCCGGGTTGGCATATCGAGTGTTCGGTTATGTCAACAGAGATTTTGGGCGACACCATTGATATTCACGGTGGTGGAGCTGACCTTGAGTTTCCGCATCACACCAATGAAATTGCCCAGTCAGAAGCCAAAACAGGCAAGACCTTTGCTAACTACTGGATGCACAATGGCTTTGTCAACATCGATAATGTCAAGATGTCTAAATCTTTGGGCAACTTTATCACAGTACATGATGCCCTTAAAACCCTTGATGGCCAAGTCCTTCGTTTCTTCTTTGCGACTCAGCATTACCGTAAGCCTATCAACTTCACGGAAAAGGCAGTTCGCGATGCCGAGACCAATCTCAAGTATCTGAAGAATACTTACGAACAACCATTTACAGGAAATGTGGATGCCCAAGAGTTACAAAACTTTAAAGATAAGTTTGTAGCAGCTATGGATGAAGATTTTAATGCTGCCAACGGTATCACAGTTGTCTTTGAAATGGCCAAATGGATCAACTCAGGGAACTATGATACAAGTGTCAAGCAAGCTCTTGCGGATATGTTAAAAGTTTTTGGAATTGTCTTTGTTGAGGAAGTTTTGGATGCAGAGATTGAAGACTTGATTCAAAAACGCCAAGAGGCGCGTGCCAATCGAGACTTTGAGACAGCAGACCAAATCCGAGACCAACTGGCTGCTCAAGGCATTAAACTATTGGATACAAAAGATGGAGTGAGGTGGACACGTGATTGATGTCAATCTCATTAACGGGATTGCGCTAGCCTTTGAGGGAGATGCGGTGTATTCTATGTATATTCGCCGCCACCTTATCCTCAAAGGTATGACCAAGCCCAATAAACTCCACCAAGAGGCGACCAAGTACGTGTCAGCCAAGGCTCAAGCTCGCCTGATTTCCCTCATGTTGGAGGAGCAGATCCTAACGGAAAAAGAAGAAGAAATCTACAAACGTGGCCGCAATACCAATAGCCACACAAAGGCTAAAAATGCAGATGTCGTGACTTATCGTATGTCCACGGGATTTGAAGCAGTTATGGGCTATCTCCATATGACTGAGAATCTGGAACGTCTTGAGAGTTTGGTTTCATGGTGCATCCAAAAAGTGGAGGGCTAGAACATGAGGGCAAAAGAACTACAAGACTGGTTTCCTGAGGCTCGGATTTCAGACCAACCAGTAGAGAAAGAGGGCTATCTCACGCTCCCTTTAGCTTCTCAGCAGTGGATTTTGCTGGAGGAAGCTGGGCTCAGCGAGCGTGAAAAGCAGTTGGTTGCCCTTTTGACCCAGCAGGAGCAGGCTCGTTCGCTAAATCCTTGGTATTCCTATCTGGTTGAGGGCAAGGGACAGGCACCGCAAGTTTTTAAAAAGATTCAGTTGGTTTATTGCCATCTTTCTTATTTTCAGCAGGAAAATCTGGCTTCTTGGATAGATATGATGCGGACTCTTTTTCCGAATTGCCAGACAGTGCTACAGGTCGGAGCTCAGGATTATGTTTTCGTGCTTCAACAAGACAAATACACTTCTGTAAGAGATATTTTAAGTGATACGATTGAAGCGGTTGAGTATGACTTTGGACTTCGTCTGTCAATCATGTTGGGTCAGGTTTGGTCTCAGACGGGACATCAAGCCCTATCAGACTTAATCAAAGCGGAGCGGGATTTGTTCAAGACATGGTGGCGTCAGGGTCACCATGGTGTTCATACTTTTTCTCAGCTCTATCTTTGGAGTATGGGAGAAAGACTCGTGGACTTGAGAGTAATCAAGGAATGTCTACACCAGATGATTTTGGATCAAGATCAGATTCAGGAAATCATTCTCTCCCTTTGGGAAAATAGTGCTGTCCTAACAAAAACAGCCCAGCAACTCTATCTGCACCGCAATTCTCTCCAATACAAGATTGATAAATGGGAAGAGTTGACAGGGCTTCAGTTGAAAGAGTTGACCGACCTGACCTTGTGTTATCAATTGATTTTAGGTTCTTTGTCAACTATAGTTGGTTTGTAAAGAAGTTAATATTTGGAGAAGAGGATTGCCATCTTCTCCATTTTTATGTGCAGAGTTATAGTGGATTGAGGCTGTCAATCGAAAGTGATGATGTCCCAAAAAAATGGTGAGATTGAGGGCAATTATTTTGCTTTCATCAGGGATTGCATG
>NZ_VMMW01000020.1:0-3395 GCF_013277425.1 Streptococcus sp. 79 | reverse complement strand
AGATATTTTTTCGTTTCATTCATATTCAGTTGGATCCTTTTCATACGACTATTTTATCAAATGGGACATTTTCACGTTCGATTTACTAAAGACATTATCACATTCGAATTACAAAACAGAAAAAATAAAATGTTTTTCCTTGCAAAATTCGGGGGGGGGGTGGTATAATTATTACTAGACTGTATATTCTTCATAGGAGGTACAGTGGGGTAAATAGTCGTAAGTTGCTATTTATATATTATTGTCAATCGAAGAGGAAAATGACATGTTCTCTTCAATCATATCTTTAAAGGAGAAAGAGTTATGGATTTTAGAAAGTCTAACAGAGAAAAGGTCTTCCGTTACTCCATTCGTAAGTACCACTTTGGTGCCGCCAGTGTCGCGGTTGCCGCATTGATGTTTTTAGGAGCACGAGCTAGTGTTGTTCAGGCGGATACTACAGTAAATGCTACAGAGGTGTCTCTTGAGAGTTCTGCACCTAAATCGGATCCAGCTGCGGAGGGGACTAGTGAAGCTTCTACTGCTAAAGTAGACAAAACGCAGTTGCAAGCATACTATGATAAACTTACTAAACTGCTTGCGGAAAGCGATTTACAGGGAGAAACTGCTGAAAATGCTAAAACTTTACTGAGTGAGGTGAAGGATTTACTTTCAGATGACAAAGCAAGCTCGGAAACTGTTTTAAAAACAGAAAAAGTTCTTGAGACAACGATTGCTGAAGTTGAAAAAGCTCTAGCTAAAAGAACTGAAGATGCAACAGCAACTAAACCAGAAAGTTCGGAAAGAACTGCGACTCCTAGCGGAGAAAATAGGGAAGTTTCAACGGACACAGAGACAGTCGCTGAAAAAGAGAAACTTAAATTGGAGGTGGATAAATTAACACAAGCCGTCCAAGCCTTGCCAACTCATGAAACGACAACAGATGTTCGTAGCAAAGCAAACGATGTCTTGGTAAGCGGACGTGCACTGTTGGATGCACAGAATGTTTCCTTGAAAGATATCGAAGACATGACGGCTACGACTAAGCGTATGTATCTTTCTGTTATGAACGCTAAAACTCGCTTGGCATCAGGACGCCGTGACTCACGTAATAATCGAAGAATCCCAAGAGGAATTCAATTTAGGGCGGAAGTTGCTTATGACAATGGTTCTAATGCAGAAGCAAATGGTCATTCTGACCTTGCTATTCTGCATTCTGTAGCAGGCGACACGGATAAAAACTCCGCCGCATATAAAGTCGGCGATATTATGGAATACAAGATTAAGTACAACAGAGATGCTAATGGAAAGATCATTTCACTAGACTGGCTTCTTTACTTTAATGATCATGCCAAAAATTTATACAATGCCTATGGCACTGATGAAGGGGCTGTTTATAGAAACTATTTTCAAATCCCCAAAGAAGTGGACATGCCAACTAGCATCACGCGTTTGAAATATAAGATTCCAGATAGAGGGCGACTTGTTGGTGGTCGATACAGGTTTGATTCACCAGATGGTACATTTCTCCATGATACGGTAACGTTTGACAATCCTCAACCGGCTAAAGCAGGAGGATTAACATTGGATAATGCTTCAACTTATTCGCTAACCAATGGTTGGGATAGCGTGATAACTGGACGTGGTAGAGATAATCTTAAACGAAATATGAATACGTATTTTAAAGGTGCAGCTTCTGATGCTTCTTGGGAGACTCGAGACTTATTGAATGCTGCGGCTATAGATGAGGTGCGTACGATTTGGGATCGTTCGACTACGGGGTCAAATAAAAACGATGCTTATGTATTCAGATTTACAACAACCGTTTCTCCAGCTACTACTAACGAGCAGTTGGCGAGTATGAAATTAGTGATGGGGATGATGCGAAGTGCAACTGTTGGTGCTAATTCCGCTTTTATTAACGTTGCATCTAATCCTGTGAAATTGTGGCAGTCTGATATTTACACTCCAACAGCGAAAGATCAAACTGTAAAAGTTGGTCAAAAACCAGATGCGACAAAATCAATTGGAAACTTAAACGAACTTCCACAAGGAACAACAGTTGAGTACAAGAATGCAGTAAATACACAAACCCCAGGGGAACAACAAGCAATAGCGGTTGTAACTTACCCAGACACATCTAAAAAAGAAGTTCCAGTAAAAGTAATTGTTGAAAAAGAAACAGCGCTAACTAAACCAGTTATCAATACAGACTTGACAGGTAAAGCTAAGACAACGGATCCAGTTGAAGTTACAGCTGATCCAGGTACTACAATTGAGTTGTTCGACAAAGACGGCAACAAGATTGGTGAAGCTGTAGCAGGTGAGAATGGTAAAGCAACTATCACACCAACAGCACCCATTCCAGCAGGTAATGTAACAGCTAAAGCAAGTAAAAATGGTAAAACATCAGAAGTAAGTGATAGAAAAGTTGCGACCCCAGTTGTACCAGAAAAAGCAATTGCGCAACCAACAAAAGAAGGCGACAAATCGGTTACAGTAGCTGTTCCAGCATCAAAACCAGATACAATTTATGTTACTGTTCAAGGGAAAGCAACGAATCTTAGACTGCAACCAGATGGTACATATAACTTTACTAAGAACGATGCAAATGCTACGTTAGTGAACAACCCAGATGGTACTGTAACATTGAACTTACCAGAAGGTAAGACATTGAATGCAGGAGATCGTATCGTAACTCGTACTCAAAATGATGATCCAAGTAATAGATATGGAGCAGTAGCATCAGCAGAAGACCAAACATACCCACAATTGAACCAACCAGACAAGGTTACAGTTGTTAATCCTACTAACTTGAAAGATGACGAAAAAGCAGCTGTAAAAGCAGCCGTTAAGAAAGCAAACCCATCAGTTGTAGAGTCAGAATTAGAAGTTGATGGTCAAGGTAATGTTACTTATAAACATAAAGGTGCAGGAGTAAACGTTGCTTCTGAGATTGCAACTCTTAAGTTGACAGACACTGTTGAAAGAGATACCACAGCCCCAGCTAAACCAGTTGTAGAAACAGATTTAACAGGCAAAGCCGGCACTAAAGATCCAGTTGAAGTGACAGCAGAACCAGGATCAACAGTTGAGTTGTTCGACAAAGACGGCAACAAGATTGGTGAAGGTACAGCTAACGACGAAGGTAAAGCAACCATTACACCAACGAAAGAACTTCCAGCAGGTGGCGTAACAGCTAAAGCAACAGACCCATCAGGAAATGTATCAGAAGCAAGTGAACCAAAAGAAGCAACACCAGCTAAAGATACCACAGCGCCAGCTAAACCAGAAGTTAAGACAGACTTAACAGGCAAAGCCGGCACTAAAGATCCAGTTGAAGTGACAGCAGAACCAGGATCTAAGGTTGAGTTGTTCGACAAAGACGGCAACAAGATTGGTGAAGGTACAGCTAG
>NZ_VMMW01000002.1:72646-87224 GCF_013277425.1 Streptococcus sp. 79 | reverse complement strand
TTCGCTTTTGTGGTATAATAAGTACTATGCAGAAAAAACCAACGTCAGCCTATGTGCACATCCCATTTTGTACCCAGATTTGTTATTATTGTGATTTTTCAAAAGTTTTTATTAAGAATCAGCCAGTCGACAGTTATTTAGAGCATCTGTTAGAAGAGTTTCGTTCTTATGATATTCAAAAGTTGCGGACCCTCTACATTGGTGGTGGGACACCAACAGCCTTGTCAGCTCCGCAACTGGAGGTGTTATTGAAGGGCTTGACTAAAAACTTGGACTTGTCTGCCTTGGAAGAGTTGACCATTGAAGCCAATCCAGGCGACTTGGAAGCGGATAAGATTGCTGTTTTGAAAAACTCGGCTGTCAATCGTGTTTCGCTAGGCGTGCAGACCTTTGACGACAAGATGCTGAAAAAGATTGGGCGCAGTCATTTGGAGAAGGATATTTATGAAAATATCGACCGCCTGAAATTGGCTGGTTTTGACAACATCTCCATTGATTTGATTTATGCGCTGCCTGGTCAGACCATGGAGCAGGTCCAGGAAAATGTGGCTAAGGCCATTGGACTGGATATTCCCCACATGAGTTTGTATAGCTTGATTTTGGAAAATCATACGGTCTTTATGAACCGTATGCGACGAGGGAAATTGCCTCTGCCTAAGGAGGAACTGGAAGCGGAGATGTTTGAGTACATCATCACTGAGCTTGAGCGAGCAGGCTTTGAGCATTATGAGATTTCTAATTTCTCCAAACCTGGTTTTGAAAGTCGCCACAATCTTATGTACTGGGACAATGCTGAATACTATGGCATCGGTGCTGGAGCATCTGGTTATGTCAATGGTATTCGATATAAAAATCATGGTCCCATTCGCCATTATCTTAATGCGGTTGAGGAAGGCAATGCTCGTATCACAGAGGAGTACCTGAGTCAAAAAGAGCAAATGGAAGAAGAAATGTTCCTGGGACTCCGCAAGAAATCAGGAGTCTCCATGGCGCGATTTGAGGAAAAATTTGGACGGTCTTTTGATGGACTTTATGGAGAAATTGTCAGAGACTTGGTTCAACAGGGTCTCATGCAAATAGACGGTGACCGAGTTCGCATGACAAAAAGAGGTCTCTTCTTAGGAGACACCGTAGCAGAACGATTTATTTTGGAGTAGGATGATGGGCTTAACTTATCAAATGAACATGAAAATTCCTTTTGATATGGCTGACATGAACGGTCATATCAAACTTCCAGATGTGATTTTGCTGTCCCTACAAGTTTCAGGGATGCAGTCGATTGAACTGGGAGTTAGTGATAAGGCCATTTTAGAAGATCATAATCTGGTCTGGATTATCACAGAATACGATATTGAGGTGGTTCGTTTGCCTCGTTTTGGGGAAGAAATCACCATCGAAACGGAAGCTTTGAGCTACAATCGGCTCTTTTGCTACCGTCGCTTTACCATTTATGATGAAGCAGGTCAGGAACTCATCCACATGATGGCGACTTTTGTTCTCATGGACCGCGACAGTCGAAAAGTCCATGCTGTTGAACCTGAGATTGTGGCTCCTTACCAGTCTGATTTTGATAAAAAACTTATCCGTGGACCGAAGTATGAGTCCTTGGAAAAGCCGATCAGCAAGGATTACCATGTTCGTTTTTACGACTTGGATATGAATGGTCATGTCAATAACAGTAAATACTTGGACTGGATTTTTGAGGTCATGGGAGCGGATTTTTTGACCCACTATATTCCCAAGAAAATCAACCTCAAGTATGTCAAGGAAGTTCGACCAGGTGGGGTAATCATATCGTCTGTTGAACGGACTGGACTGGAAAGCAAGCATGAAATTACAAGCGACGGGGCTACCAATGCACAGGCTATTATTACTTGGCAAGAAATAAAAAAGGCTTAGGGAGAAATAGATGAAATATAAAGGCTATTTAATTGATTTAGACGGAACCATTTATAAGGGCAAAGACAGAATCCCAGCAGGAGAGGCTTTTGTCCATGAATTGCAAAAGCGAGACATCCCCTATCTCTTTGTGACCAACAATACAACCCGTACTCCTGAGAGTGTTCAAGAAATGTTGGCTCAGAATTTTAATATCGATACGCCTCTATCGACTGTCTACACAGCGACTTTGGCAACTATCGACTATATGAATGACTTGGGACTGGAAAAGACTGTCTATGTTATCGGAGAATCAGGGCTCAAGGAAGCCATCAAGGCGGCTGGCTATGTGGAAGACAAGGAAAATCCTGCCTATGTGGTAGTAGGTCTGGACTGGCAAGTCGACTATGAAAAATTTGCCACAGCAACTCTAGCTATCCAAAAGGGAGCTCATTTTATTGGAACCAATCCTGACCTCAATATCCCGACAGAGCGTGGTCTTTTGCCTGGTGCTGGTTCACTGATTACCCTGCTTGAAGTAGCAACACGAGTGAAGCCTGTTTATATTGGAAAACCAAATGCCATCATTATGGACAAGGCGGTTGAGCACTTAGGTTTGGAACGTGAAGAGTTGATCATGGTTGGGGACAATTATCTGACTGATATTCGGGCTGGGATTGACAATGGCATTCCAACGCTCTTGGTGACGACAGGTTTTACCAAGGCAGAAGAA
The DNA here is from genome assembly GCF_013277425.1 of Streptococcus sp. 79. Classification (NCBI taxonomy): domain Bacteria; kingdom Bacillati; phylum Bacillota; class Bacilli; order Lactobacillales; family Streptococcaceae; genus Streptococcus; species Streptococcus sp. 79. The sequence continues at coordinate 84,613 of NZ_VMMW01000002.1, read as the reverse complement.
GTAGCAGACCTGCCAATCGCACCGACTCATGTGGTTTCTAGCCTTGCGGAGTGGGATTTTGATGAAAACTAAACTGACCTTTTGGGCCTCTATGCTCTTTCTCCTCTCCCTCTCAATCCTTATGACCATTTATCTGGCTTGGATTTTTTATCCGCTGGAAATTCAGTGGCTAAACTTAACGAATCGAGTCTATCTAAAACCAGAAACTATTCAATACAATTTTCATATTTTGATGAATTATCTGACCAATCCATTTAGTCAGGTCCTAGAGATGCCAGATTTTCGTTCGTCATCTGCTGGGCTACACCATTTTGCAGTGGTCAAGAATCTCTTCCACTTGGTTCAGATAGTAGCTCTAGTGACACTGCCAAGTTTCTATTTCTTTGTCAACGGGATTGTGAAAAAGGGCTTTTTGTCTCTTTATCGTAAAAGTCTCCTGGCTCTAGTGGTTTTGCCTTTGCTGATTGGGCTTGGGGGAGTTTTGATTGGTTTTGACCAATTCTTTACCCTTTTCCATCAAATTCTCTTTGTGGGAGATGATACCTGGCTTTTTGACCCAGCCAAGGATCCAGTGATTCTGATTTTGCCAGAGACCTTCTTCCTTCATGCCTTCCTCCTCTTTTTTGCCCTCTATGAGAGCTTCTTTGGCTATCTGTATCTGAAAAGTCGTAGGAAGTGAACCGAAAGCTGTTTTTAATTTGTATATATAAAAATACATATCGTTTAAAACCATCGTTAAGAGTGAATTAACCAAATCCAATTGTGTCAATCGTTCGCGAACAGTCTATTTTTCTTGAAAAAATAGGCTTTTTTTCTAAAAATCTCTAGTCAAGCGCTTTATTTTTTTGTATAATAGAAGTAGCAAAGTATAGATAAGAAGAGAAAAGCATGATTACACTATTTCTATCACCGAGCTGTACATCATGTCGTAAGGCTAAGGCCTGGTTAGAAAAACATAAGGTTCCCTTTGTGGAACACAATATTATGACCAGTCCTTTAACAAGAAAAGAATTGCAACACATCCTTTCCTTGACCGAAAATGGTACTGATGACATCATTTCAACTCGTTCAAAAATTTTTCAAAAATTGAATATTGATGTAGAGAGTATTTCGGTATCGGAATTGCTTCATTTGATTGAGCAGTATCCTAGTCTTTTGCGTCGTCCAATTATTATTGATGCCAAGCGCATGCAAATCGGTTTTAATGAAGATGAGATTCGTGCTTTTCTCCCTCGTAGTTACCGTAAGCAAGAACTAAAAGAAGCAAGAATGAGAGCTGGTATTAGTTAATGAACAAACAGTATAGTTACCCACTAGATTTGTCGTGGAGCACTGAAGAACTTGCTTCAGTGCTTTCTTTTTTTAATGATGTTGAAGCTGCCTATGAAGGCAAGGTAGAGGCTAAAAAGTTACTGGACTCCTATAAGCGATTCAAGGCGGTTGTGCCAAGAAAGAGTGAAGAAAAACGTTTGGGACGAGAATTTGAAACAGTCAGTGGCTATTCGCTTTACCGAGCAGTTCAGGCGGCTAAGGAAAAAGGGGAAGGAAAGATTTCTCTTGGAAAGTAAATTTGAATTTGCTAAAGAGCTAATTAAGAAAGCGGGTCAGTACATCCTTGACCACATGCAGGAAGACTTGCGTGTTGAGACCAAGTCCTCTCCAACAGATTTGGTGACCAGACTGGACAAGGAAGTTCAGGAACTCTTGGTTGGTGAGATTTTGTCCCGTTATCCTGAGGATAAGATTTGTGCTGAAGAAGGGTGTCTGCGAGCTTCGGTTCAAGAGGGCAAGGTTTGGGTCATTGATCCCATTGATGGTACCAATAACTTTGTAGCCCAGCAGGAAGATTTTGCTGTTATGATGGCTTATTTTGAAAATGGTCAGGGACAGTTTGGCCTAATTTATGATGTGGTCAAAGGGGATTGTTACCACGGTGGTGGGGTCTTTCCAGTTTGTCGAAATAATAAGCCCCTAGCTCCCTTTAAACCAAAACCACTTGGAGATTTTCTCATTGCAGGAAATAGTGGTATGCTAGAAACCAATGAATGGGGACTAGCTGATTTGAGTCGAGCCGTCCTCGGTGTTCGTGTCTATGGGAGTGCGGCCATTAGTTTTGCCAAGATTTTGTCAGGGCGTTTGTTGACCTATGTCACTTATCTGCAACCATGGGATTATGCTGCGGCTAGTATTTTAGGGGAAAGTCTGGGTTATCGGGTGGTGACCCTATCTGGTCAACCGCTTGATTTTCAAACCAGACAACCGGTCATGATGCTACCTCTTGAGATGCAGGAGGAAATTCAGTCCTATATTTACGAAAGGAAAAGAACTTAAATGCAATTTCCAGAAGGATTTGTTGAAAAATATGAAGAGATACTAGGAGATGAGGCAAGAGATTTTCTTGCCTCTTTTGAGGAGGAAGCGGTTTCGGCCTTTCGGGTCAATCCTTTAAAAGAAGCGCAACTTTCCTTTTCTGATACCATTCCTCAAACTCCTTGGGGACATTATGGGAAGGTTTCAGGGAAATCGCCTGAGCATGCTACTGGTTTAGTTTATTCGCAAGAACCTGCTGCTCAGATGGTTGCTCAGGTAGCCCAGCCCAGTCCTGGTATGAAGGTCTTGGACTTGGCAGCTGCACCGGGAGGTAAATCAACTCAACTAGCAGCCTATCTAGCTGGAGAGGGCCTTCTCGTCTCCAATGAAATTTCAAGCAAACGGGCTAAGATTTTAGTAGAAAACATGGAGCGCTTTGGAGCGACAAATGTTGTGGTGACCAATGAATCTGCTGACCGCTTGGCCAAGGTCTTTAAAGGCTATTTTGACCTCATTGTCCTTGATGCCCCTTGCTCTGGTGAAGGAATGTTTCGTAAGCAACCAGATGCTATGAACTATTGGAGCTTAGAGTATCCGAGTCAATGTGCTAGCTTGCAAAGAGAAATTTTAGCAGATGCAGTAACCATGCTAGCTGAAGGTGGTCGTCTGGTTTATTCAACCTGTACCTGGGCACCCGAGGAAAACGAAGAGATTGTTAAGTGGTTGCTGGAAGAGTATGATTTTGATTTGTTGCCAGTAGAGCATATCAATGGAATGGTAGCTGGTATTGACCTGCCAGAAACGGCTCGGATGTACCCTCATCAGTTTAAGGGAGAGGGTCAGTTTGTAGCCCATCTACAGTTTAAGGGTAACAATCCAACTCCTAAATGTAAGGCAAGTAAGAGCAATCTTGGTCGAGAACAAGTTGCCTTGTGGCAAGAATTTGCCCAAAACCATTTGAAGGTCAATCTACCGGGAATCTTGCAGACTTTTGGGGACCAACTCTATCTCTTACCAGAACTCTTGCCAGATTTAGGTAAGCTCAAGATTGCTCGCAATGGACTACATCTGGGCACTTTTAAGAAGAAACGCTTTGAGCCCAGTTTTGCTCTTGGTCTAGCCTTGAAACCGAGTCAGGTCGAACAATCGGTTGAAATTGGCCAAGAAGCGTTTGTCAAGTATGTGGCTGGAGAAACTGTTCAGCTGGCAGAAAGTCTGCCAAATGGTTGGTACCAAGTTTTGGTTAAAGGCAATGGCTTGGGCTTTGCAAAGGTTACTGGAAATGTTTTGAAAAATTATTTTCCAAAAGGCCTCAGATTCAAGTGAAAATGCTAGTCAAATATCTTATTCTATGTTATAGTGAAAGTATGGATTTTTTTAGTAGGATGATTCTTGATATCTTGATTGCCATCACATGTAGTTTTACTACTCAATGAAAATCAAAGAGCAAACTAGGAAGCTAGCCATAGATAGCTCAAAATACTGTTTTGAGGTTGCAAATAGGACTGACGGAGTCAGTTACAAAGCATTGCTTTAAAGTTGTAGATAGGACTGACCAAATAGGTACATACCTATAACAAGGCAAGGCTGACCTGGTTTGAAGAGATTTTCAAAGAGTACAAGAAGTTTAGTTATTAGCGTTCTTACCGCTTGTAAACTAGATTTCCCATAAAATAGAATCTTTTCCTTTTAGTTGTAAACTAGTCTGGGAGAGTAGAGAGGTTTGAGATACCTTTCTAGCTTTTGGATTATCATCTAAGGAGAGTAACCTTTTCCTTGCATTAAAAAGGGGAAAAAGAGACACGAAATGACTATAATGGGTGACAATGGGGGAAGGGATAGACAAGAGATTTTATCCACATATGAAAAAAGGAGGTTAGAAAAGAGTAATATAGCCTATATTATATAAATAATCAATTGCGCAGAAATTTGGTAAGAATTCATGCGTCAACTCATAAAGAACTACTTAAAAAATTCACAGTATTCATAATTATTTTCGAGGAGAAAAACAGTGAAAAAAAGAAAAAAGCTTGCTCTGTCTCTTATCGCTTTTTGGCTGACGGCTTGTTTAGTAGGCTGTGCTAGCTGGATTGATCGTGGAGAATCCATAACGGCTGTTGGCTCAACTGCCTTGCAACCCTTGGTTGAAGTAGCGGCAGATGAATTTGGCACGATCCATGTTGGAAAAACGGTCAATGTCCAAGGGGGAGGTTCTGGTACAGGCTTGTCCCAGGTTCAGTCTGGGGCAGTTGATATAGGAAACTCAGATGTATTTGCTGAGGAAAAAGACGGAATTGATGCTTCTGCTCTTGTTGACCACAAGGTCGCGGTAGCTGGCTTGGCTCTGATTGCCAATAAGGAGGTTGATGTTGATAACCTAACGACAGAGCAACTTCGTCAAATCTTCATAGGTGAGGTAACCAATTGGAAAGAGGTTGGTGGTAAGGACTTACCCATCTCTGTTATCAATCGGGCAGCCGGCTCTGGCTCTCGTGCTACCTTTGATACTGTCATTATGGAAGGTCAGTCTGCCATGCAAAGTCAGGAGCAGGATTCAAATGGAGCGGTAAAATCAATCGTATCAAAAAGTCCAGGAGCTATCTCTTATTTATCTCTTACCTATATAGATGATTCGGTCAAAAGCATGAAGTTGAATGGTTATGACTTAAGTCCAGAAAATATAAGTAGCAATAATTGGCCCTTGTGGTCTTATGAGCATATGTATACATTGGGGCAGCCCAATGAGTTAGCTGCAGAATTTCTCAATTTTGTTCTCTCGGATGAGACCCAAGAAGGGATTGTCAAAGGATTGAAGTATATTCCGATTAAGGAAATGAAGGTTGAAAAAGATGCTGCCGGAACTGTGACAGTGTTGGAAGGGAGACAATAATGAATCAAGAAGAATTAGCTAAGAAAATGTTGCTTCCATCAAAGAATTCTCGTCTGGAGAAATTAGGAAAAGGTTTGACCTTTGCCTGTCTTTCTTTGATAGTCATCCTTGTGGCCATGATTTTGGTTTTCGTAGCGCAAAAAGGCTTGTCGACCTTCTTTGTCAATGGTGTGAATATCTTTGACTTTCTTTTGGGAGGAACTTGGAATCCTTCTAGTAAAGAATTTGGTGCCCTTCCTATGATTTTGGGTTCCTTTATCGTTACCATTCTCTCAGCCCTTATCGCAACCCCCTTTGCTATTGGTGCAGCAGTTTTTATGACCGAAGTATCACCAAAAGGGGCGAAGATTTTGCAACCAGCTATTGAACTCCTGGTTGGGATTCCTTCAGTAGTGTATGGATTTATTGGCTTGCAAGTCGTCGTTCCCTTTGTTCGCAGTGTCTTTGGTGGGACTGGTTTTGGGATTTTGTCAGGGATTTCCGTCCTCTTTGTCATGATTTTGCCGACCGTAACCTTTATGACAACGGATAGCTTGCGTGCGGTTCCTCGTTATTATCGTGAGGCTAGTTTCGCTATGGGAGCCACTCGCTGGCAGACTATCTGGCGTGTGATCTTGAAGGCGGCCCGTTCTGGTATTTTCACTGCAGTGGTCTTTGGGATGGCGCGTGCCTTTGGTGAGGCTTTAGCTATCCAGATGGTTGTCGGAAACTCAGCTGTTATCCCAACTTCCTTGACCACACCAGCTGCAACTTTAACTTCTATATTAACTATGGGAATTGGGAACACTGTCATGGGAACTGTAAATAATAATGTTCTCTGGTCACTGGCCTTGGTACTGCTCTTGATGAGTTTAGTTTTTAACAGTGTGATTAAATTGATTACGAAAGAAAGAGGAAAGAAAAATTATGCGCGCTAAGAAATTAGATAAACTTGCAACAGCTGTCCTCTATACGATTGCTAGCATCATTGTGACAATCTTGGCTTCCTTGATTCTCTATATCTTGGTTCGGGGCTTGCCCCATATCTCTTGGTCTTTCTTGACTGGAAGGTCTTCTGCTTTTCAAGCAGGTGGTGGGATTGGCATTCAGCTTTACAATTCCTTTTTCCTATTGGTCATTACCTTGATTATTTCTGTACCTCTTTCTATGGGAGCTGGGATTTACTTGGCTGAATATGCTAAAAAAGGTCCTGTTACCAACTTTGTGCGGACTTGTATTGAAATTTTGTCCTCTTTACCATCAGTGGTGGTGGGTCTCTTTGGTTACTTGATCTTTGTAGTCCAGTTTGAGTATGGATTTTCAATCATTTCAGGTGCCTTGGCCTTGACAGTCTTTAACTTGCCTCAGATGACGCGTAATGTAGAGGATAGTTTGAAACACGTTCACCATACCCAACGTGAGGCTGGTCTGGCTCTTGGGATTTCTCGCTGGGAGACAGTGGTTCATGTTGTTATTCCAGAAGCGCTTCCAGGTATTGTAACGGGTGTCGTCTTGGCATCTGGTCGTATCTTTGGCGAAGCTGCAGCTCTGATCTATACAGCAGGGCAATCGGCGCCAGCTCTTGACTGGTCTAACTGGAATATCCTCAGTGTGACTAGCCCCATCTCTATCTTCCGTCAAGCAGAAACCTTGGCTGTCCATATCTGGAAAGTCAATAGTGAAGGCACTATTCCAGATGGAACTATTGTATCAGCAGGTTCTGCCGCTGTGCTCCTCATCTTTATCCTGATTTTTAACTTTGGAGCTCGTAAGTTCGGAAACTATCTACACAAGAAATTAACCGCTGTCTAAAGGAGAAGCCATGTCAACATATAATTGGGATGAGAAGCATATCCTTACCTTTCCTGAAGAAAAAGTAGCCCTTTCTACTAAGGATGTCCATGTTTACTATGGTAAAAATGAATCCATTAAGGGGATTGATATGCAATTTGAAAGAAATAAAATTACAGCTTTGATTGGTCCGTCGGGATCGGGGAAATCTACCTACTTACGCAGTCTCAATCGCATGAATGATACTATTGATATTGCTAAAGTAACTGGGCAGATTCTCTATCGTGGAATTGATGTCAACCGTCCAGAAATCAACGTTTATGAAATGCGTAAACACATTGGAATGGTTTTTCAACGCCCTAATCCATTTGCTAAGTCAATTTACCGTAATATTACCTTTGCGCATGAACGTGCTGGAGTTAAGGATAAGCAAGTCCTAGATGAAATCGTAGAAACCTCCCTTCGTCAGGCTGCCCTCTGGGATCAGGTTAAAGACGATCTCCACAAGTCAGCCTTGACCTTATCAGGTGGTCAGCAACAACGTCTCTGTATTGCTCGTGCCATCTCTGTTAAGCCAGATATCCTCTTAATGGATGAGCCAGCCTCAGCCTTGGATCCGATTGCGACCATGCAACTAGAAGAGACCATGTTTGAGCTCAAGAAAGACTTTACCATCATCATTGTAACGCATAATATGCAGCAGGCTGCTCGTGCAAGTGACTATACAGGCTTCTTTTACTTGGGTGATTTGATTGAGTATGACAAAACTGCAACTATTTTCCAAAATGCCAAGCTACAGTCCACCAATGACTATGTATCTGGTCACTTTGGTTAGAAAGGAAACCGTATGACAGATGCGATTTTACAGGTATCAGACCTGTCCGTTTATTATAATAAAAAGAAGGCTTTGAATAGTGTTTCCCTATCTTTCCAACCTAAGGAAATTACAGCCTTGATTGGTCCATCTGGATCAGGGAAGTCAACCCTCCTCAAGTCTCTCAACCGCATGGGAGATCTCAATCCAGAGGTGACCACAACTGGATCCGTGGTGTACAATGGTCACAACATCTACAGTCCGCGTACAGATACGGTTGAATTACGTAAGGAAATCGGAATGGTTTTCCAACAACCTAATCCTTTCCCTATGACTATCTATGAGAATGTTGTCTACGGGCTTCGTATCAATGGAATTAAGGATAAGCTGGTTCTGGATGAAGCCGTAGAAAAAGCCTTGCAAGGTGCCTCTATCTGGGATGAGGTCAAGGATCGTCTACATGATTCAGCTATTGGATTGTCAGGTGGTCAACAGCAGCGTGTCTGTGTGGCCCGTGTCTTGGCAACCAGTCCTAAAATCATCCTCTTGGATGAGCCAACTTCGGCTTTGGATCCGATTTCAGCTGGTAAAATTGAGGAAACCTTGTATGGTCTAAAAGACAAGTACACCATGCTTCTGGTAACCCGTTCCATGCAACAAGCTTCACGTATCTCTGATAAGACAGGATTTTTCCTAGATGGAGATTTGATTGAATTTAATGATACCAAGCAGATGTTCCTTGATCCCCAACACAAGGAAACGGAAGACTATATTACAGGAAAATTTGGATAAGGAGATGAAAGATGTTACGATCTCAATTTGAAGAAGATTTAGAGAAATTACATAACCAGTTCTACGCTATGGGACAAGAAGTGCTCTCACAAATCAATCGTACGGTGCGTGCCTTTGTCACGCATGACCGTGACCTGGCAAAAGAGGTCATCGAAGATGACGCAGAAGTAAATGAATACGAAGTGAAACTGGAAAAGAAATCATTTGAAATGATTGCACTCCAACAACCAGTCTCTCAAGATTTGCGTACAGTCTTGACTGTCCTTAAGGCTGTATCAGATGTGGAGCGTATGGGGGATCACGCTGTAGCCATTGCCCAGGCAACCATCCGTATGAAGGGGGAAGAGCGCATCCCAGCTGTAGAGGAAGAAATTCAAAAAATGGGACGTGAAGTTAAAAGCGTTGTTGAAGCAGCACTTGATCTTTATCTTAATGGTTCTGTTGACGACGCATACCGGGTAGCCTCCATGGATGAGCAAATTAATCACTATTTTGAAACTATCCGTGACCTTGCGACTGAAGAGATTAAGAAAAATCCAGAAGCCATTGTTACGGGTCGTGATTATTTCCAAGTTATTTCCTACTTGGAGCGTATCGGTGACTATGCTAAAAATATCTGTGAATGGGTTGTCTACTTTGAAACAGGTAAGATTGTCGAATTATAAAGTATTCAAAGGATAAAATTATTGTGAAAGCTTACTTTTTAATACAGTAAGCTTTCATTGTATAGATAGTTTACTTTGTCAGAGGTGAATAATGAACTACATACAGAATATCAGAAAAAAGTTGGAAAAGATAAGATTATTTTAAATTTTACCTGTGGAATATTAAGTCAATCAGGAAAAATTTTATTACAAAAACGAGCAGATAAAGGAACGTGGGGATTACCAGGTGGTGCTCTTGAATTAGGAGAATCGGCTTTAGAAGCTTTAGTGCGAGAGTTTTATGAAGAAACAGGAGTCGAAGTGAGGGTGGAAAAACTCTTAAATGTTTATACAAAATATTCAGACAGTTATCCGAATGGTGATGAGGCTCAAGTTCTTACAATCTTGTATTTAGTTTCATCTGAAACTTCTATCTCTACAAATTTTTTTACAAGTGATGAAACTTTAGAATTAGGATTTTTTGATCATAGTGACATACAAAATATTGCAATTGTAAACCAGCAGCATCAAGATATGATAAATGATTTTTTTGAAAATAAGTTCCCAATAGATAGATAAACTAACCACTGTATTTCTATTTTTTAGTAAATATATTTTATGAAAATGCAAGAAAATACTTGACAAGCAATTTAGATATCGTTATAATTATACAAAATTAACAGAGGGGTTGTTTATTTATGAAATCAAAAAAATGGATATTTGTTTTATGTAATTTTCTTGCAAGTTTCTTCTTAGTAGCTTGCCAGTCAGGTTCGAATGGTTCTCAGTCAGCTGTTGAGGCCATTAAGCAAAAGGGGAAATTAGTTGTGGCAACCAGTCCTGACTATGCACCCTTTGAATTTCAATCATTGGTTGATAGAAAGAACCAGGTAGTCGGTGCAGACATCGACATGGCTCAGGCTATCGCTGATGAACTTGGGGTGAAGTTAGAAATCTCAAGCATGAGTTTTGACAATGTTTTAACCAGTCTACAAACAGGTAAGGCTGACCTAGCAGTTGCGGGAATTAGCGCTACTGACGAGAGAAAAGAAGTCTTTGATTTTTCAATCCCTTACTATGAAAACAAGATTAGTTTCTTGGTTCGTAAGGCTGATGTAGAAAAATACAAGGATTTAACTAGCCTAGAAAGTGATAATATTGCAGCCCAAAAAGGGACTGTTCCAGAATCAATGGTCAAGGAACAATTGCCAAAAGCTCAATTAACTTCCCTAACTAATATGGGTGAAGCAGTTAATGAATTGCAGACTGGAAAAGTAGATGCTGTTCATATGGATGAGCCTGTTGCACTTAGTTATGCTGCTAAAAACGCAGACCTAGCTGTCGCAACTGTTAGCTTGAAGATGAAGGACGGCGACGCCAATGCCGTTGCTCTTAGAAAAAATAGTGATGATTTGAGAGAAGTGGTAGACAAGGTCATCCAAAAACTCAAGGATGAAGGAATTTACCAAAGCTATCTTGAAAAAGCAGCAAGTCTAACTGAAGTTGAAGAATAAGAAAAAGCAGAGTTGGATGTCATTCCAATTCTGCTTTTAAATAGTTTAAAACCTTTTCCAGATTGTCTAGGGACACCTTGGCAAATTGATAAGGACAGGTGCTTAAATAGGCCTCTTCAAAGAAGTCCAAGCCTAGTTGACTGTGTTTGAGATTGGCGATTTTAGGATACTGTCTCAGGTCTAGCAATAAACCATCGTGAAGAGGAAAATGAGGAAGAGGACAGGGGCTGTAAGCTAGTCTTTCCTTGATTTGTTTTTGGTAAGTTTCTTGATTATTCAAGCGAGTCAGACGATTTTTCTCAAACAATTGACTATCGATATAGAGTGATAAGGCCTTTTGCATGATGAGGTTGCTGTCGTAGTCTAGGATATTTTTGTAGGCCACAAATGCTTCTTTGATAGCATTTGGAAGAATGAGTGCTGTAATACGAAGGGCTGGAAAGAGGCTGGTCGAGAAGGACTTGATATAAATGACACGCTCCTCTGTATCAAGATAGTGGAAGGTTTGGCCCTTCTTGGAGTCCAAATCACCCAGATAATCGTCCTCTACGATATAGACATCATACTTGGCTGCTAAGTCAAGAATAGCTCGTTTGTCCTGCTCAGAATAGGAATGGCCTAGAGGATAGTGAAATCGAGGAATGGTATAGAAAAACTTAATTTTTCCTGTTTTGAAGTGGCCTTCCAGTTCCTTCAAGTCAATCCCATCAATGCCTCGTTCAATCGTTTGATAGTCCAGACCCTGAGCAATCAAGAGGCGATTCATTCGATGGTAGGTCGGTTGTTCCATCAAGATTTCCTTGGCTTGGCTAGGGAAGGAAATTTGAGAAAGGATAAACAAGGCTTGTTGGGTTCCAGAAGTCAGTACCAGTTGGTCAGCCTTGCAGTAGAGGGCTTGGTCAAAGAGGAGTTGGTGAATGGATTGTCTTAAGTCTTCTAAACCTTCTTGATTTTCATAGTAGTTGAAGAGGTAGTTTTCCCGGCCAATCAAAGTTTCATTGACACAGAGTCGGAAATCGTCATAGGCGCTGGCGTGTTCATCCGTAACCTCGATTTCGAGGTCTTGGTGTTGCCCTTGTTCTAGGACATAGTAGCCACTCTGGGGCTTGGCATAGAGGTATTGTTCGTACCGTAATTCCAGCAGGGCGCGCTGAACGGTGTCCTTGCTACAGTGAAAGTCAAGGCTTAGTTGACGGATAGAAGGCAGGCGACTTCCCGTCGGAAAGCGTCCAG
>NZ_VMMW01000002.1:28325-72604 GCF_013277425.1 Streptococcus sp. 79 | reverse complement strand
GTGTTTCTCTCGTTCACATCTAAGAGCAAATGTGGTATATTCCCATCTTTAATACTTTTTTTGAAATCAAAGAGCAACCAAATGCAGATGTGACAGTTTTTCGGAACTTTTTTCTCTTTAAAACAAAATATGTATTTTTATCTGGGGTTGGTTTGTTTTAAAAAGTTTTCATGCTAATTTCCCCGTATTACTTGCACATATTTTTAGGAAAAAACTTGAAACCGTTTTCTAGTTGTGGTATAATAGAATTGAAAAATAAAAGTATACGAATGACTTGTTAGAAAGGAGTTTTAAATCAGAAAATCAAGTTATTTTATCAGTAATATATATTTGTGACTTGAAGGAGTGTTTTTTATGAAATTTAAAAAAACTGTAACTTCAGCTCTTGTTGTATTATCACTATTTTCTATTATGTCTCCTTCTATAGTTTCTGTTAGAGTATTTGCTGATGATGTAACTACTACGGAAGTTTCTGAAATTAGTACCCAAGAACAAAAATAAATAGATGATGTAGCTAATGTTCTTGATCAAATGTTTAGAAATGGAGTTAATGAAAAAAATTTTACTGAATATGTTTATAAAAACTTTTCTCAAAAAGATATTGCTCTTGCGGAAAATAAATTAGAAACTAATATTAATAATCTCTATGACAGAGTCCCTTGGGATGAGATGGGAGGATGTATAGCGAGAAAAATACGAGAAGAATTTTTTGCTATGACCAATGTTTCGCTAATTGTTAAGTATGCGCAGAAAAAGGCTTGGTTAGAATTAGCTAAAGTGGTACTAAGATTTGTTAAAGCTAATGGACTTAAAACAAATATTTATATCATTGCTGGTCAGTTGGCTATTTGGGCAGTTCAGTGTGGTCTGGAATAATGCGTGATAAAAACTTTTTAATAAAAGATGGGATTATTAGCTTTTTGATTGGATTTGTATATGCATATTTAGTGTTACAAAAATTTATCCTTTGGAAAATCCTTTTGTTTGCATTTATTTTTGCAATTATTAATACAATATTTATGTTTGCTAGGAACAAAAAATAAATAATGATTTAGTTAAATAAAAAAAGGCCCCTAGGGAAGTGTGTTCCTTAGGGGTTGTTGTGCCAGTTCAAGTTTTGTTTCTGTCAAAATCTCAGGCTACCCGTCGGAAAGCGTCCAGACTCGATGCATTTTTCAGATAAGCTACGACCTCTTGGTACTTGCTTTGTTTCTTCATTCCAGACCTCCCTTGATTTTGTTACATTGTACCCTTTTTTTCTTTCTTGGCAATGTCTAAGGTGTTTCTCTCGTTCACATATAAAGCTAAATGTGGTATACTTAGGAGTAACATTTATAGAATAACAAACAAGAAAGAGAATGGATAAGAACGTGCAGGAACCAGTGAAATTATTTCAATACAATACCCTTGGAGCCTTGATGGCTGGCCTTTATGGTGGGACCATGACAGTAGGAGAATTGCTAGAGCATGGAGACCTTGGTTTGGGAACCTTGGATTCCATTGATGGGGAATTGATTGTCTTGGATGGCAAGGCTTATCAAGCCAAAGGCTCAGGAGAGCAACCGGAAATTGTAGAAGTATTACCAGATGCCCTTATTCCTTACGCAGCAGTAGTACCACATCAGGCAGAGGTCATTTTCCGCCAGCGCTTTGAGATGACAGACAAGGAATTGGAAGAACGGATTGAGTCTTATTATGACGGGGAAAATCTTTTCCGCTCTATCAAGATTCGTGGGGAATTTTCACATATGCATGTGCGCATGATTCCTAAGTCGGCACCAGATACCAAGTTTGCTGATGTCGCAACCCATCAACCTGAATATAGTCGTGACAATGTGGCAGGAACCATCGTTGGTTTCTGGACGCCAGAGATTTTCAATGGGGTCAGTTTGGCAGGATATCATCTACATTTTATCTCAGATGATTTGACCTTCGGTGGGCATGTTATGGACTTTGTTATCAAGGAAGGCATTATTGAGGTGGGAGCTATTGACCAGTTGGACCAACGTTTCCCAGTCCAAGACCGTCAATACTTGTTTGCTAAGTTCAATGTTGACGAGATGAAAAAAGATATTGAAAAGGCAGAATAGGAGAAGAAAATGATCATTCATATTATCATTACCATGGTGCTGTTGCTGGCTTTCTTGCTAGGGAGCGTTTGGTATGCCAAAAAGAAATACCAGATTAATCTAGCTGTTTTGGGCTTGGGAGCTGTAGCCTTCTTTGTCTCTTCACAGATTTTGGAAAAACTGGTGCATATCTTGGTTTTGCATCCTCAAAAAGACGGTAGTATTGCCCTCTTGCAAGACCATCCGCTTGTCTATATCATCTATGGCTTAGCCATGGCAGCATTTTTTGAGGAAACGGCTCGTCTTATTTTCTTCAAATGGTTGGAGAAAAAGAGAAGTTTGGAAAAGGCAGACGCCTTGGCCTATGGGTTAGGGCATGGTGGCTTGGAGTTGATTTTCCTAGGTCTTACTAGTTTGCTTAATCTCTACTTCGTTCTCTCAGCAGTTCAAACGCAGGATCCACAGGTCATGCAATTACTGTCTGAAAATATGTTGAAAACTATTCAGTCGCTATCAGTCTGGCAGATTTATTTGCTTGGTTTTGAGCGAATCTTGGCGCTAGGTTTCCAATTACTCTTGACTGTTTGGGTTTACCAAGCTGTTCGCCAGAAGAAATGGATTTATCTCCTAGCAGCCTATGGCCTACATGCCTTCTTTGACCTAGCACCATCTCTAGTCCAAGTTGGCTGGTTGACAAATCCAGTCTTGGTGGAAGTTGTCCTAGCACTTGAGCTCGTTCTGGTTACCTATGGAACCAAGGCTATCTTTTGCAAAAAATCATAAAAAGAGGGGAAACCTCTTTTTTTGTTTAAAATAAGCCTAAGATTTTTTTAGGGTCGTCAAATGGTCTTAAAAATGGTATAATGGAATGAATTTTGTAAAAGGAAGAGTGACATGTCTGTAAGAGAAAAAATGCTTGAAATCTTAGAAGGAATTGATATCCGTTTTAAGGAACCCTTGCATAGCTATAGTTATACAAAAGTAGGTGGAGAGGCCGATTATTTGGTCTTTCCACGAAATCGTTTTGAGTTGGCGCGCCTTGTAAAATTTGCCAATCAAGAAAATATTCCTTGGATGGTTTTTGGCAATGCCAGCAATATCATCGTTCGTGATGGTGGAATTCGTGGATTTGTCATCTTGTGCGACAAGCTCAATAATGTTTCCGTTGATGGCTATACCATCGAAGCTGAAGCTGGTGCTAACTTGATTGAAACAACTCGCATTGCCCTTCGTCATAGTTTGACTGGCTTTGAGTTTGCTTGTGGCATTCCAGGAAGCGTCGGTGGTGCTGTCTTTATGAATGCGGGTGCCTATGGTGGCGAGATTGCTCACATCTTGCAGTCTTGTAAGGTCTTGACCAAGGATGGAGAAATAGAGACCCTGTCTGCTAAAGATTTGGCTTTTGGTTACCGCCACTCAGCCATTCAAGAGTCTGGTGCAGTTGTCTTGTCAGCTAAATTTGCCCTAGCCCCAGGAACCCATCAGGTTATCAAGCAGGAAATGGACCGCTTGACGCACCTACGTGAACTCAAGCAACCTTTAGAATATCCATCTTGTGGCTCGGTCTTTAAGCGTCCAGTCGGGCATTTTGCAGGTCAATTAATTTCAGAAGCTGGCTTGAAAGGCTATCGTATCGGTGGTGTTGAAGTGTCTGAAAAACACGCAGGTTTTATGATTAATGTTGCTGACGGAACGGCTAAAGACTACGAAGACTTGATTGAGTCTGTGATTGAAAAAGTAAAGGAACACTCTGGCGTCACTCTTGAGAGAGAAGTCCGTATTTTAGGTGAAAGCAAGTAGGAAGCTGTAGTTGAAAAGCTGCTGCTATGTCATGGAAAGGGGGTGAAAGCCTATCGTTAGTGCAGAAGAATGTAGGCAGTTCAATCTCCTACACGAGGTAGTGGCGGCCTGACAGAGCCCTGATCTGTTAATCTATGAAAAAGAAGGAATAAATGACAATTGAAAAAACCAATTATTGAATTCAAAAACGTCTCTAAAGTTTTTGAAGACAGCAACACCAAGGTTCTCAAAGACATCAACTTTGAGTTGGAAGAAGGGAAATTCTATACCCTTCTAGGCGCATCTGGTTCAGGGAAATCAACTATCCTAAACATCATTGCAGGTTTACTGGATGCGACGACAGGAGATATTTTACTGGACGGTGTCCGCATCAATGACATCCCAATCAACAAGCGAGACGTCCATACGGTCTTCCAATCCTATGCCTTGTTTCCACATATGAATGTGTTTGAAAATGTTGCCTTTCCGCTCCGCTTGCGCAAGATTGACAAGAAAGAAATCGAGAAACGCGTAGCGGAAGTTCTCAAGATGGTTCAGTTGGAAGGTTATGAAAAACGTTCCATCCGTAAACTCTCTGGAGGACAACGTCAGCGTGTAGCCATTGCCCGTGCTATCATCAACCAACCCCGTGTGGTTTTGTTGGACGAGCCTCTGTCAGCTCTGGACTTGAAATTGCGGACAGACATGCAGTACGAGCTCCGTGAACTGCAACAACGATTGGGCATTACCTTTGTCTTTGTCACTCACGATCAGGAAGAAGCGCTGGCCATGAGTGACTGGATTTTTGTTATGAATGATGGCGAGATTGTCCAGTCTGGAACACCAGTAGATATCTACGATGAGCCAATTAACCATTTTGTTGCGACCTTTATCGGTGAGTCAAATATCTTGCCAGGAACCATGATTGAGGACTACTTGGTTGAGTTTAACGGCAAACGCTTTGAAGCGGTTGATGGTGGGATGAAGCCGAATGAACCTGTTGAGGTCGTTATTCGTCCAGAGGATTTGCGGATTACCCTTCCTGAAGAAGGCAAGCTCCAAGTTAAGGTCGATACCCAGCTCTTCCGTGGGGTGCATTATGAGATTATCGCCTATGACGAACTTGGGAATGAATGGATGATCCACTCGACTCGTAAGGCCATTGTTGGTGAGGAAATCGGTCTGGACTTTGAACCAGAAGACATCCATATCATGCGTCTCAACGAAACCGAAGAAGAGTTCGATGCTCGTATCGAAGAATACGTGGAAATTGAAGAGCAAGAAGCAGGTCTAATCAATGCAATCGAGGAGGAAAGAGATGAAGAAAACAAGCTCTAAACTCTTTGTAGTGCCCTACATGCTCTGGATTGCCCTCTTTGTGTTGGCACCCTTGGTCTTGATTTTCGGCCAGTCCTTTTTCAACATTGAAGGCCAGTTCAGTTTAGAAAATTACAAATCTTACTTCGCGTCACAAAACTTGACTTATCTCAAAATGAGCTTTAACTCTGTGCTTTATGCAGGGATTGTGACCTTTGTGACCTTGCTTATCAGCTATCCAACAGCCCTCTTTTTGACCCGTCTCAAGCACCGTCAACTCTGGCTCATGCTGATTATCCTGCCAACTTGGATCAATTTGCTTCTTAAAGCATATGCCTTTATTGGGATTTTTGGTCAGAATGGCTCTATTAACCAATTCTTGGAATTTATCGGAATCGGTTCACAGCAGTTGCTCTTTACCGATTTCTCCTTTATCTTTGTCGCAAGCTACATCGAGCTTCCCTTTATGATTTTGCCGATTTTCAATGTCTTGGACGATATGGATAACAATCTTATCAATGCCAGCTACGACCTCGGTGCAACCAAGTGGGAGACTTTCCGTCATGTCATCTTCCCTCTGTCTATGAACGGCGTGCGAAGTGGGGTTCAATCTGTCTTTATTCCAAGCTTGAGTCTCTTCATGCTGACCCGTTTGATTGGTGGGAACCGTGTTATTACGCTGGGAACGGCTATTGAACAGAATTTCCTAACCAATGACAACTACGGTATGGGTTCTACCATCGGTGTGATTCTCATCCTGACTATGTTCATCACCATGTGGGTGACCAAGGAAAGGAGAGAACGATGAAAAAATTTGCCAACCTTTATCTGGGACTGGTCTTTCTTGTCCTCTACCTGCCAATCTTTTACTTGATTGGCTATGCCTTTAACGCGGGCAATGACATGAATAGCTTTACAGGCTTTAGCTTGAGCCATTTTAAAACCATGTTTGGCGATGGTCGCCTTATGTTGATTGTGACTCAGACCTTTTTCTTGGCCTTTCTGTCAGCCTTGATAGCGACCATTATCGGGACTTTTGGAGCTATTTACATTTACCAGTCTCGCAAGAAATACCAAGAAGCCTTTCTATCACTCAATAATATCCTCATGGTTGCGCCTGATGTTATGATTGGTGCCAGCTTCTTGATTCTCTTTACTCAACTCAAGTTTTCACTTGGCTTTTTGACCGTTCTCTCTAGTCACGTGGCCTTCTCCATTCCTATCGTGGTCTTGATGGTCTTGCCTCGTCTCAAGGAAATGAACGGTGACATGATTCATGCGGCCTATGATTTGGGAGCCAGTCAATTTCAGATGTTCAAGGAAATCATGCTTCCTTACCTGACACCGTCTATCATTGCAGGTTATTTCATGGCCTTCACCTATTCGCTAGATGATTTTGCCGTGACCTTCTTTGTAACGGGAAATGGCTTTTCAACCCTGTCAGTCGAGATTTACTCTCGTGCTCGCAAGGGGATTTCGCTTGAAATCAATGCCCTGTCTGCCCTTGTCTTTCTCTTTAGTATTATCCTAGTTGTTGGTTATTACTTTATCTCACGTGAGAAGGAGGAGCAAGCATGAAAAAACTCTATTCATTTTTAGCAGGAATTGCAGCCATCATCCTGGTCTTGTGGGGAATTGCGACGCATTTAGATAGTAAGATCAATAGCCGAGATAGTCAAAAACTGGTTATCTACAACTGGGGTGACTATATCGATCCAGAACTCTTGGAGCAATTCACAGAAGAAACAGGAATCCAAGTCCAGTATGAGACCTTTGACTCCAACGAAGCCATGTATACCAAGATCAAGCAGGGTGGAACAACCTACGATATTGCCATCCCAAGTGAATACATGATCAACAAGATGAAGGACGAAGACCTCTTGGTACCGCTTGACTATTCAAAACTTGAAGGGCTTGAAAATATCGGACCAGAGTTCCTCAACCAATCCTTTGACCCGGGTAATAAATTCTCCATCCCTTACTTCTGGGGAACACTGGGAATTGTCTACAATGAAACCATGGTAGAGGAAGCGCCTGAGCATTGGGATGACCTCTGGAAGCCAGAGTATAAGAACTCTATCATGCTCTTTGATGGGGCACGTGAGGTACTGGGACTAGGCCTCAATTCGCTAGGCTACAGCCTCAACTCCAAGGATACCCAGCAGTTGGAAGAGACAGTGGACAAGCTTTACAAGCTCACTCCAAATATCAAGGCTATTGTGGCGGACGAGATGAAGGGATACATGATTCAGAATAACGCTGCAATCGGTGTGACCTTCTCTGGTGAAGCCAGCCAAATGCTGGAGAAAAATGAAAACCTCCGCTATGTGGTTCCGACCGAGGCCAGCAACCTTTGGTTTGACAATATGGTCATTCCCAAAACAGTCAAAAATCAAGATGCCGCCTATGCCTTTATCAACTTTATGTTGAAACCTGAAAATGCTCTAAAAAACGCGGAGTATGTTGGCTATTCAACACCAAACCTACCAGCTAAGGAATTACTCCCAGAGGAGAAAAAAGAAGATAAAGCCTTCTATCCTGATGCTGAAACCATGAAACACCTAGAAGTTTATGAGAAATTTGACCATAAATGGACAGGAAAATATAGCGACCTCTTCCTACAATTTAAAATGTATCGGAAGTAGGAGTTAGCAGTCACGAAACGAATCAGTCAAGCTGGTTCGTTTTTTTAACTCTTTTTCTTTGCAATAACAATATTTTATGGTATAATGTAAGCGTAAACACAAACACAAGAAACTCTCTAAATATTCTATGCTTTTAAAAAAGATAGGAGGAATAAATCATGAAAAAGAAGTTTATGATTTTCTTAACAGCAGTTGCTAGTTTATTGTTTTTAACAACATTTTCAACTACAAAGGCAGATGAAAATATTGACAATAACGGTAGTTATGAAACAAGAACATCTTTAGTAATGAAAGTCGGGGATTCTGCTACACAAGTATTTACAGATAATTCTGGGGAAGAAAATGTAATTACCGTTACAAAGGTTGCTGACAGACCTCGAACCAGTTTTAGATGGGCACAAGTTGGTAGTGAAAAAGCTAGTAACGGAACTTATCATATAAGTTACAGACGCGGGATATTTAACTGTGGCTTCTATATCACAATAGATACTCGTAACATTACCAGCGCATATGATTTATGGTATTTCCATCTAGTAGGCACAAACTCCGCAAATTTAGTGCATGAAAGTAATAGGAGAGCAACAGCATATTTCACATTTCAACTCAGTGTTCCTTGGATTAACGGCCCAAGTTGGGACGGAGCTCTTCGAGCAGAGCTCGACGCAGACTATCTAGTTACACTGGTGAAGTAAAATGGGAATGTTTGGTTTGATGACAGTCGCTCTTACTATAACTCTCTTTCTAATCATCATTTTTTTAATAGTAAAAAATCTTAAGAAATAAACAATTTAAAATATTTAGAGAGCAGATAAAGACACCAAAATTAAATAATTTGGTGTCTTTTATTATGAAATATTCGAAAACTTGGGATAAAAGTTGGGATAAAAAGAAAAATGGCAGTAAGAAAAAGTATATTCTGAAAAAGTAATCGAAGATGTAGGGAATGGGGTTTCTTAAATGGGAATGATTTCCAGTTGACGTAGACTTAAAAAAACGGTATAATACTTAAGTTGAGAATTGATTTTCACTTGTCTTAGTCCAGAGAAATGGCGGTGCTGCGAGCCATCTAAGCTAGGAAGTCATGCTACTCAATCATACAATTGCATAAGAACAAGAGAATGACAAGTTCATTGAATGAAGGTGGTACCGCGGTTTTTCGCCCTTCGTGATATGAGCTTGTCTTTTGATTTTTGGAGGTGTTGATGAAAACATTTCTTGTCAAACAAAAGTTTCGTCTTGGAGGCGAACGCTTCGCTATCAAGGATGACAGGGGAGAAATCGCCTATCAGGTGGAGGGATCATTCTTTAAGATTCCTAAAACCTTTACCATCTATGATGTTAATGGTGAACAAGTCAGTCAGATCAGTAAAGAAATCTTGACCTTGCTTCCTCGTTTTGAGATTCAGCTTCGGGATGGCTCGAGTTTTGTCATTCGTAAGAAGTTGACCTTCTGGCGAGATAAGTATGAGTTTGATAATCTAGGTCTTCGTATCGAGGGCAATATCTGGGATTTGAATTTCAAATTGCTGGATGATCGCGATCAGTTGATTGCAGAAATTAAGAAGGAACTCTTCCATTTGACCTCTACCTATACCGTAACGGTTCTGGAGGACGCTTATGCAGATCTAGTCATTTCCCTCTGTGTCGCGATTGACTATGTGGAGATGCTGGAAAGCCAATCACATTAAACAAGTAAATAAGGAGACAATATGAAACAACTATCTAGTGCACAAGTACGCCAAATGTGGCTTGATTTCTGGGCGACCAAAGGTCACTCAGTAGAACCATCAGTGAGCTTGGTTCCTGTAAATGACCCAACTCTTTTGTGGATCAACTCTGGGGTAGCAACCCTTAAGAAATACTTTGACGGGACCATTATTCCTGAAAATCCACGTATTACCAATGCTCAAAAGGCTATCCGTACCAACGACATCGAGAACGTAGGGAAGACTGCACGTCACCATACCATGTTTGAAATGTTGGGGAACTTCTCTATCGGTGATTACTTCCGTGACGAAGCCATCACTTGGGCTTATGAGCTTTTGACAAGCCCTGAGTGGTTTGACTTCCCAGCTGAGAAACTTTACATGACCTACTATCCAGATGATAAAGATTCGTACAACCGCTGGATTGAAGTGGGAGTGGATCCAAGTCACTTGATTCCAATCGAGGATAACTTCTGGGAAATCGGTGCTGGACCTTCTGGACCAGATACAGAAATCTTCTTTGACCGTGGAGAAGCTTTTGACCCAGAAAATATCGGTCTTCGTTTACTTGCAGAAGATATTGAAAATGACCGCTATATCGAAATCTGGAACATCGTTTTGTCACAATTTAACGCAGACCCTGCTGTTCCTCGTAGTGAATACAAGGAATTGCCACACAAGAACATTGATACGGGCGCTGGTTTGGAGCGTTTAGTAGCGGTTATCCAAGGGGCTAAGACTAACTTTGAAACAGACCTCTTCATGCCAATCATTCGTGAAGTGGAGAAATTGTCTGGTAAGGTCTATGACCAGGATGGCGACAACATGAGCTTTAAGGTTATCGCTGACCACATCCGTTCCCTTTCATTTGCTATCGGTGATGGTGCCCTTCCAGGAAATGAAGGTCGTGGGTACGTCCTTCGTCGTCTTCTCCGTCGTGCTTCTATGCATGGTCAAAAACTGGGTATCAACGAGCCTTTCCTTTACAAACTGGTTCCAACTGTTGGAAAAATCATGGAAAGCTACTACCCAGAAGTGCTTGAAAAACGTGACTTTATTGAAAAAATCGTTAAGAGCGAGGAAGAGTCATTTGCTCGTACCCTACACTCAGGTCAACACTTTGCCCAAGGTATCGTAGCAGACTTGAAAGAAAAAGGACAATCTGTCATCGCTGGTTCAGATGTCTTTAAACTTTACGACACTTATGGATTCCCAGTTGAATTGACTGAAGAAATTGCTGAAGAAGCTGGTATGACTGTAGACCGTGAAGGTTTTGAAGCAGCCATGAAAGAACAGCAAGAACGCGCGCGTGCGTCAGCTGTCAAGGGTGGCTCAATGGGTATGCAAAATGAAACCCTTCAAAACATCACTGTAGAAAGTGTCTTCAACTACAATGCTAGCCAATTGTCTTCTAAATTGGTGGCTCTCGTGGCTGACAATGCAGAAGTAGAAGCTGTATCAGAAGGAACTGCCTCTCTTATCTTTGCGGAAACGCCATTCTATGCTGAAATGGGTGGACAGGTCGCTGACCATGGACAAATTTTGGATGAGTCAGGTAAGGTTGTGGCTACTGTGACCAATGTTCAGAAAGCCCCAAATGGTCAAGCTCTTCATACAGTTGAAGTCCATGCACCACTTGCTTTGAACCAAGAATATACCTTGGCAATTGATACAAATCGTCGTCACCGTGTCATGAAAAACCATACTGCGACTCACTTGCTTCACGCTGCCCTTCACAATATCCTTGGAAACCACGCAACACAAGCAGGATCTCTTAACGAAGTTGAATTCCTTCGCTTTGACTTTACCCACTTCCAAGCAGTAACTGCAGAAGAATTGCGTGCTATTGAACAGCAAGTCAACGAAAAAATCTGGGAAGCTCTTGAAGTCAAGACAGTTGAAACAGATATTGACACTGCCAAGGAAATGGGAGCTATGGCCCTCTTTGGTGAGAAATACGGCAAGGAAGTCCGTGTTGTTACTATCGGTGACTACTCTATCGAGCTTTGTGGTGGTACCCACGTTGGTAACACTTCTGAAATTGGTCTTTTCAAGATTGTCAAAGAAGAAGGTATCGGTTCAGGAACTCGCCGTATCTTGGCAGTGACTGGTAAGGAAGCCTTTGAAGCCTACCGTGAACAAGAGGACGCTCTTAAAGCTGTCGCAGCAACTCTTAAAGCACCACAAGTCAAGGAAGTACCTCACAAGGTAGAAGGACTTCAAGAACAACTTCGTCAACTTCAAAAAGAAAATGCTGAGTTGAAAGAAAAAGCTGCAGCTGCAGTCGCGGGCGATGTCTTCAAGGATGTGAAGGAAGTCAATGGTCACCGTTACATTGCTAGCCAAGTTTCTGTATCAGATGCAGGTGCCCTTCGTACTTTTGCAGATAACTGGAAACAAAAAGACTACTCTGATCTTCTTGTCCTAGTTGCCGCTATCGGTGACAAAGTCAATGTCCTTGTAGCAAGCAAGACAAAAGACCTTCATGCAGGAAACCTTGTCAAAGAATTGGCACCAATCGTCGATGGACGTGGTGGTGGTAAACCAGACATGGCCATGGCAGGAGGAAGCAACCAAGCTAAGATCCAAGAATTGTTGGATGAAGTAGCAGGTAAATTGTAATCAAGTAATACTCTTCGAAAATCTCTTTAAACAATGTCAGCTTCACCTTGCCGTAGGTATGTAACTGACTTCGTCAGTCTTATCTACAACCTCAAAACTGTGTTTTTAGCAGCCTGCGGCTAGCTTCCTAGTTTGCTCTTTAATTTTCATTGAGTTTAAAGATCTATCCATTTGGGTAGGTCTTTTTCATACCAAAAAAGCCAAATCTGATTGGATCTGACTTTATAATCATTGACTATTAGATTGTATTAGCTGCCCAGACACTTACCGAAGCAGCTGAGACTGGGAATTGTCCATAACCTTCCTCATCGATTGTAACTTGATCTTGGTGGTTTTCAAGTAAATCTACAAAGGTTTGGTTAGCCCATTCTTGGCCGACAAACATTGACTTGCTGTTTTCTTGGTCATTTGAGATAAGAACTGCGATTGGGGATTGATTTTCAGCACCTGAACGTACCCAACCGATACAGTTAGGGTCATCAAAGTAGTCATTTTGTTCTCCATATGCCAAATCTTTTCGGATGGTTAGGAGGCGGTCAAGGACTTCTTTGAAATCTTGTTGAGCATATTGCCCTGAAATCCCATAGTAGTCGCCGTAAAAGACACATGGAAGGCCGTCTTGGCGTAACAGAATAAGGGCATAGGCTGCTGGTTTGAACCATTCTTCAACGGTAGACTCAAGGGCTTGGCCTCGTTGGGTATCGTGGTTGTCGACAAAAGTTACAGCCTTGTCAGGCTTGAGTTCAACCAGGCTATCTGTGAAAATACCACGAAGGTCATAGCTGGAACCTGCTCGACTAGCATCAAAGAGATTCTGGTGGAGACGAACATCGACAAGGTCAAAGCGTTCTTCCGTTTTTTCAAGATAGTCCAGATTGGCTTCCTTGTCTGGATTCCAAAATTCACCAAAAACATAGAAATCCTCACCGTATTTTTCCTTCATATCACGGATGAAATTGCGCATGAAGAAAGAGTCGATGTGCTTAACGGCATCCAAGCGGAAGCCAGCTACACCAGTCGTTTCCATGAACCAATCAGCCCAGTCATAGATATTTTGGATAACTTCAGGATGTTTAAAGTCTAGATCGGCATACATGAGGTAGTCGTAGTTGCCGTTTTCATTATCAACCAATTCCTCGTTGGCCCAACCCTTGTTGTCTCCTTGAATCAGATAAATCCCAGACTTTCGGCGTTTTGCATCGTAGTCTGTACCTGTGAAGTGGTACCAGTGCCAGTGGAAGTCATTATAGGTATCTTGGCGACCATCGAAGGTAAAGCTAGTCCAGCCATTGATGGTGAAAGGTTCTCCGAGTTCAACCGTACGGTCTACAGGATCCACTTCAATAACCTGAAAGGCTTCCATGTGATCAGCAGCAGCCTTGTGATTGAGCACCACATCGGCCATAGGTTGAATTCCCTGTGCTTTAAGGGCTTGAATGGCTTGAAGATAGTCTTCTTTGAAACCATACTTGGTGCGGACAGTTCCTTTTTGGTTAAACTCGCCTAGGTCGAATAAGTCATAGACCCCATAGCCTACATCTTTTTCATTGGTAGCCTTGAAAGCTGGTGGCATCCAGACATGGCTGATACCGAGATCAGCTAGGTGTGGAGCATCTTCAGCCAGACGCGTCCAGTGCTGACCGTCGTGGGGCAGATACCATTCAAAGTATTGCATAAGTGTTTGATTTTGCATGATGTTTCCTCTTACTTGTCAATCTTGTTCTTTATTCTATCATAAAGTATCTCTTGGCGCAAACGTTTGCGTAAGAATAGAAGGAAACTATTGTATCTACTTAAAATAAAGTGTTGATTTTTTTGTATCAAAGTGCTAGTATAATAGTATGTAATATAGATAAAGATAGGAGTCATCCCATGATTGAATTTCAAAATGTTAGTAAGTTGTATGGTGATAAAGAGGCTTTGAGCAATCTCAATTTGCAGATTGAAAATGGGGAGATTATGGGCTTGATTGGCCATAATGGGGCTGGGAAATCGACCACCATAAAATCCTTAGTCAGTATCATTTCGCCCAGCAGTGGTCGTATTTTAGTAGACGGTCAGGAGTTATCGGAAAATCGTTTAGCTATTAAACGAAAGATTGGCTACGTAGCAGACTCGCCTGACTTATTTTTACGCTTAACGGCCAATGAATTTTGGGAATTGATTGCTTCATCCTATGATCTGACTAGCTCTGATTTGGAGGCTAGTCTAGCTAGGCTATTGAGTGTTTTTGATTTTGCTGAAAACCGCTATCAGGTTATTGAAACCCTTTCTCACGGAATGCGTCAGAAAGTCTTTGTCATCGGAGCACTCTTGTCCGATCCCGATATTTGGGTCTTGGACGAACCCTTGACAGGTTTGGATCCCCAGGCTGCCTTTGATTTGAAGCAAATGATGAAGGAACATGCGCAAAAAGGCAAGACAGTCTTGTTTTCAACCCATGTCCTAGAGGTAGCCGAGCAAGTCTGTGATCGGATTGCCATTTTGAAAAAGGGGCATTTGATCTATTGTGGTAGCGTAGAGGACTTGAGAAAAGATCACCCAGACCAGTCTTTAGAAAGTATCTACCTTAGCCTTGCTGGTAGAAAAGAGGAGGTTTCAGATGCGTCTCAAGGTCATTAAAAAATTAGTTGATATCAATATCCTTTATTCATCTCAAGAAGCTAATCTGGCTAATCTACGAAAGAAGCAGGCTAAGAATCCTGGAAAAAAAGTAAATGTTTCCGCTAGAGTCCTAAGTTCTTACATTTTTTCCAGTCTCTTGATGCTTTTCATGTTTATAAATATAGCCTTTCGTTTTCCTTTTGAGGAAACACCAAGTTTTTTTAGTAGCATGGTTGCTATTTTACTGGTGCTTGCCTTTTCAACTTCTTTCACTGCATTTTACAATGTCTTTTATGAGAGTAAGGACTTGGCATCGTATAGGCCCTATGCCTTTAAAGAATCAGAGATTATAATGGCCAAAGGTCTGTCTGTTCTCTTGCCAGCTCTAGCTGGAATTGTACCAATCCTAGCTTATTTTCTAGTCCTCTATATTAGGCTAGCTCCTTCTCTTTGGCTGGGCTTGCCTTTGATGCTGCTATCCTTGGCCTTATTATTTGTCTCTGTTACTTTAGTGATGGTAGTGGCAGTACATTTCTTGGCTCAGACTAGGGTCTTCAGAAAGTATCAGTCTATTTTTTCGAATGTGATGATTGGGATAGGAGTTCTCATACCTTTAATATTTGTCCTCTTTCTACAGTCGACTTTTGGAAGTATTGTTGACAAAGTTAGAGACATTCCATTTCTCCTTTATCCTCTTCATATCTTTTACAAAATAGCAGTGGAGCCTTTTTCGACAGAAGCCATACTGGGTCTGCTCGCTTGGATAACTCTAACTGTCTTCTTACTTTACCTGACCAAAAAGAAGGTTCTTCCTCATTTTTATGACGTGATTCTGCTTAACAGTGAGGAGAAGGTCAAGAAAGAACGTCGCAGTAAGGAGAGAATTTCAACTACTAAAAAGGGATTTTTCCGTATGGTTTTACGCTACCACCTCACCCTCTTGGGACAGGGGACTGGCGTGATTACAGTGCTTTTTACAAGTGCTTTCCTTCCTTATCTCATGATGATTGGTCTGATTTCCAAAATCCGAGATTCTCAGATAGTTCCAGATATTCATCCTCCATACTGGTTACCCTTGTTTTTTATAGGATTGTTTATATCAGTTGTCAATAACAATATCACCAGCCTGCATTCAATTGCTTTATCCTTGGAGAGGGAAAATGTTGATTTTCTTAAGAGTTTACCCTTTGACTTTGCTCGTTATGTGAAAGTGAAATTTTGGATTATATTTGCTGTCCAGTCCTTTTTACCAGTTCTGACTTTACTTGGACTTTCTCTATATCTAGGCTTGCCCATCCTTTCGATGATTTACCTCCTTGTGGCATGGATCCTTGCCAGTGTCATCCTTTCTTGCCACCATTACCTTAAGGACGTGAAAAATTTGTCAACCAATTGGAGTAACATTACGGACCTGGTGAACCGTTCAAATCGTATAGTAGCAATAGTTTTACTCTTAATTCATAGTGTTATCTTAATGATTTTAGTCATAGCAAGTTTGTTCTTGGTTCGGTCTCTCGCCCCTGTCCTTGCCATCAGCTTGGGAGTAGGAGCTCTTATCCTTCTGCTTGGTCTTGCTATTTTTGGCTATCATTACTACCTGTCACGCATATTGGCAGAAATAGAAAAAAGATGAGATAGTTGGTCGCTTGCTTGATAAATTCAATTCGACAAACGCTTTTATAGTTTGTTAGAATGTAGTTGTAAATGATTAAGATTGGTAATCAAAAATATATAGGGAGGAATGTTTTGAATAAGAAATATAACATAGTTCTATTTTTGTTGTTTATAGTTTATTTATTTGGATATTTTTCAATTTCAAAAACTTTCATTCCTATAATGTGTGTGATCCAAGTATTTTTGATAGAACATATATTTAAAGTTCGAAATAGAATGATGCAAATAGGTGAAATTTTAATTATTGTTGCTTCTATGATATTATTTATTGATAGTATATTGAGTTTGTAACAAAAGGCTTCTCTATAGAATCAAATTTTCCAGATACCTGCTGAAGCTGATTTATTTCTTCATCTTTCTTCTACCTTTGTCACTAAACTTGACAGACATATATTGCAGGTACAGCCTCTCCAGCTACAATCTCAAAGTTAATACTCTTCGAAAATCTCTTCAAACCACGTCAGATTTGCCTTGCCGTAGATATGGTTACTGACTTCGTCAGTTCTATCCACAACCTCAAAACAGTGTTTTGAGCTGACTTCGTCAGTCTTATCTACAACCTCAAAGCAGTGCTTTGAGCAGCCTGCAGATCGCTTCCTAGTTTGCTCTTTGATTTTTGTTGATAAAAAGAAATGCTCCTCCACGATGGAAGAGCATTTTTATTGTGATTTTGATTCAGTTTCTGCAGACTCGGGATGGAGTTCTTGGTAACTTGGTGCCTTGAAAAGGTCAGTACTAGTTTTGCCTTGTCGTTGGCTAAAGAGGCTGGTTGACTGACTACCTTTTTCCTGTTCAATCTTTTGCAGAATTGGCAAGGAATTGAGGTAAGAAATACTTTCAGTATCAACTTTTCCAAGATGATCTGCTTGGTAGAAACGTATCAAATCACCAGTTTGAATCTGGTCGCTGATTTTTAGCTGTTGGCTGGCTGTCTGCCGAACGCTTTCTAGTTCAGTTTGAGCTTGTTCATCAAGATTACTGATTTCGAGACCGCTCTCAGTATAGTAGGTTCGTCCGTCGTAGCTGGTGTATTTTGGTGTGACGAAGGAATTGGCAGTTCGAAAGGCAACGATTTCTTGATGATCTGGAGACAGAAGGTCTTGGCCGACTTGAAGGAAGGAATTGGACTCAATACCAAGGAGGTGTTCGAGAGTCGGTAAGATATCGATTTGTCCACCGTAGGTATTGATGATTTGTCCTTTTTCATAGCCAGGCATGACCACCATAAAAGGCACCCGTTGCAACATGGCATTGTCGTAATTCGACCAGTTATCAGAAGTCTTTCCAATCAAGGGTGCCAGCTCAGGATTGCGGGAGTTGGAAATACCATAATGGTCTCCGTAAATGACGATGATGGATTTTTCATAGAGGCCACTTTCTTTGAGATAGTCAAAGAAGGCCTTGATGGCACTATCCAGATAGTTAGCTGTTTGGAAGTAGCCGTTGATTGTTTCATCTTTGGTTTTAGCCAGTGGGAAACCAAGCTCATCGCCTGTCAGATTGCTAGCATAGGGATAGTGATTGGACACCGTGATATACTTGGCATAAAAAGGCTGCTGCAAGTGCTCCAGATATTGGATAGAATCTTTCATCATGATTTTATCATTTAAACCATATTGGAAAGAATTGTTACTGTCTTGCTTGGTGAAGTAGGATGCATCAAAGAAGTATTGATAGCCCCATTGTTTGTAGGTCGTATTTCGGTTCCAGAAGGTCCCAATATTACCGTGAAAGACAGCACTTGATTGATAGCCATTTTTTGTTAGGATAAAAGGCGCTGCCTGCTGGGTATTGGTACTTCCATAGTTGACCATAAAGGAACCTTGGTCAAGTCCAAACAAACCAGTCTCTAGCATGGTTTCCGCATCTGAGGTTTTACCAGCCTTGACTTGGTTAAAGATATTCGAAAAGGATAGGGTTGCTTGCGAATGGTAGAGGGAATTAAGGAAGGGAGTGACTTCATGCTCAGTTCCATCTAGGTTGAGTTTATAGTCAAGCAGGAACTGCTGGAAGCTCTCCAAGTGGAGATAAATCACATTTTTTCCTTTGGCCAAGCCAAAATAGTCTGGATTGGGCTTAGCCGAATGCTCTTGAATATAATCTGTAATAGGTTGCAGATCTGTCTCAGAGGCCTTGGCTCGTTCCTTGTTGGCGCTATAGGATTGGTTGGCACTATAGCCTAAAAAGGCTGGCAAACTAAGGGCGCGGACAACATAATAATTCGAAAATCCTCGCGATAGGAGATCGGGACGCTCAATTTCAGCCAAGAAAAGGTTAGCTGAAAAGAGCAGGGTCGAGAGAGCAGTGATGGCAACACTGGAGCGGAATTTGAAAGGTCTCCTATCCAGCTGGATGAATTTTTTATAGAAAAGGAAAGCCAGCAGTGGGAAATCCATAAAATAGATGAAATCCCAAAAGCGCAGTAACTCTAATTCTGCAGTACCAACAGACACCTTGCTGACCACCTTCATGGTATTAGCCGTGATAAAGTCACTAAATTCTCGATAGTAAAAGACATTAGAATAGAGCCAAATGAACAACAGGCTATAAATAGCTATACTCAGACCATAAAAGATTTTGGTTGACCGAGCATAGAGGGCTAGAGCCAGCAGGAGTAGCCCCAAGGGAAGGGGATTGAAAAAGGCGATAAAGGCAAGGTAATTTCCCTGCAACTTGCCCACTTGAATATCTAAATTAAAGTCAACGGCATAGGCTAATAAGGTTTTGAGCCAATAGAGGATTAAAAGGGTTAGGACAAAACCCAGTCTGGTACCCATGGCTTTTTGGATTTTGTTAAAATTGCTTTTCACACATTTACTTCCTAATTTTTTATTAGTATTAGTATACCATTTTTTAAAAGAAGAGTAAAAAAGCAAGGGTAGTTTCTTTTTTGAGAATTGTCTAAAAGTTTGATATAATGGTAGTTATGAATAGAATAAGAGTTAGCAAAAGGGTTGAAAAGAAGCTTGCTAAGGGGCTAGTTTTACTAGAAGCCAGTGATCTTGAGAATGTCAATCTTAAGGATCAGGAAGTAGAAGTGCAGGGTCAAGAAGGAACCTTTCTTGGGACTGCCTACCTTTCTCAGCAAAACAAGGGATTGGGTTGGTTTATCAGTAAAGACAAGATCACCTTCAATCAAGCTTTCTTTGAAATGCTGTTTAGACAAGCCAAAGAAAAGAGAAGTGCCTACTATCAAGATGAATTGACAACTGCCTTTCGTCTCTTCAACCAAGAGGGAGATGGCTTTGGCGGTCTGACAGTGGACCTTTATGGCGACTATGCTGTCTTTTCTTGGTATAACTCTTATGTTTATCAGATTCGCAAGGTTATATCAGAAGCTTTTAGACAGGTTTTTCCTGAGGTCTTAGGGACCTATGAGAAGATCCGCTTTAAGGGTTTGGACTATGAATCTGCCCATGTTTATGGTCAAGAAGCACCTGAATTTTTCACTGTTTTGGAAAATGGTGCCCTCTATCAAGTCTTTATGAATGATGGCTTGATGACAGGGATTTTCCTAGACCAGCATGAAGTTCGCGGTAGTTTAGTGGATGGCTTAGCTATGAGTAAATCCTTGCTCAATATGTTTTCTTATACAGCAGCTTTTTCAGTAGCTGCAGCCATGGGAGGAGCTAGCCAGACAACTTCGGTTGACCTAGCTAAACGTTCACGAGAATTGTCTCAAGCGCATTTTCAGGCAAATGGAATCAGCACAGACGACCATCGTTTTATAGTCATGGATGTCTTTGAATATTTCAAATATGCCAAACGAAAAGGCTTGACCTACGATGTGATTGTCCTAGATCCGCCTAGCTTTGCTCGGAACAAAAAACAAACGTTCTCTGTGGCCAAGGATTATCACAAGTTGATTTCCCAGAGTCTTGAGATTTTAAATCCGGGCGGTATTATTATTGCCAGTACCAATGCTGCCAATGTTTCCCGTCAGAAATTTACAGAACAAATTGATAAAGGCTTTGCAGGAATAAGTTACCAGATTTTAAATAAATACGGTCTTCCAGCAGATTTCGCCTATAATAAAAAAGATGAAAGTAGTAATTACCTCAAGGTGATTAGTATGAAGGTTAGTAAATGAAATTGATCGTTTCAGTAATGCCAAGAAGTTTAGAGGAGGCCCAGGCTCTGGATGCCACGAGGTACCTGGATGCCGACATCATTGAATGGCGTGCCGACTATCTGCCTAAAGAAGCGATTTTGCAGGTGGCTCCAGCTATTTTTGAAAAATTCGCAGGTCGTGAGTTGGTTTTCACGCTACGAACTCGCTCTGAAGGGGGAGAAATTGACCTTTCTTCAGAAGAATATATCCATTTAATCAAGGAAGTGGTGCAACTCTATCAACCAGACTATATTGATTTTGAGTACTATAGCTACAAGGATGTTTTTGAGGAAATGCTGGACTTCCCAAATCTCGTTTTGAGTTACCACAATTTCCAAGAAACACCTGAAAATATGATGGAAATCTTGTCAGAGTTGACGAGCCTAAATCCAAAACTTGTCAAGGTTGCGGTGATGGCTCATACGGAGCAGGATGTGCTAGACTTGATGAACTATACACGGGGCTTTAAAACCCTCAATCCTGAGCAGGAATATGTAACTATTTCTATGGGTAAGGTGGGCAAGGTTTCTCGTATCACTGCGGATGTGACTGGTTCGAGTTGGTCTTTTGCCAGTCTGGATGAGGCTAGTGCCCCTGGTCAGATTTCTCTAGCTAGCATGAAAAAAATCAGGGAGATTTTGGATGAAGCTTGATGGCTATACACGTTTAGCTGCAGTTGTTGCCAATCCTATTAAACATTCTATTTCTCCCTTCATCCACAATAGGGCCTTTGAGGCGACAGCTACCAATGGTGTTTATGTTGCTTGGGAGATTGAAGCGAGTGATTTGGCAGAAACAGTAGCCAATATTTGTCGCTACCAGATGTTTGGCATCAATCTGTCCATGCCCTATAAGGAGCAGGTGATTCCTTATTTGGACGGGCTGAGCGATGAGGCGCGCTTGATTGGTGCGGTCAATACGGTTGTCAATGAGAATGGGAATTTGATTGGATATAATACAGATGGCAAGGGATTCTTTAAGAGTTTGCCTTCTTTTACAATTACAGGTAAGAAGATGACCCTGCTGGGTGCAGGTGGTGCGGCCAAGTCCATTATAGCGCAAGCCATTTTGGATGGTGTCAGTCAGATTTCGGTCTTTGTTCGTTCCGTTTCTATGGAAAAAACAAGACCTCACCTAGACAAGTTACAGGAGCAGACAGGCTTTAAAGTGGACTTGTATGCTTTAGAAGATGTTTCGGAACTGCAAGCAAGGATTGCCGATTCGGGCTTACTGGTCAATGCGACTAGTGTGGGCATGGATGGTCAATCATCCCCAGTTCCAGAAAACATCAATCTGACAGAGACTCTCTTGGTCGCAGATATCATTTACCAACCCTTTGAAACGCCATTTTTGAAATGGGCTAGAAGTCAGGGCAATCCAGCAGTCAATGGTCTGGGAATGTTGCTCTATCAAGCTGCAGAAGCTTTTCAACTGTGGACAGGCAAGGAAATGCCGACAGAAGAGATTTGGCAGTCTTTAACAGAAAAATACCAATAAAGAAAGGGAGACTCTCCTATGAAAATCAGAATCGATATTCCTCATCATCCTTATGATATTCAGATTGAAAAAGGTTGTCTGGCTCAGGCTGGTCAATGGTTGCGAGAACTATGGCAACCACAAAAAGTGCTCATCGTAACAGACAACCATGTAGCTTCTCTTTATGCTGAGAAGGTCAAACTCAGCCTAGAAGATGCTGGTTTTCAGGTAGCTGTTTTTGACTTTTTAGAAGGGGAAGAAAGAAAGAATTTAACTACTGTTCAGAAAGTATATGAATTTCTAGTTAAGCAGGGGTTGACTCGTAGCGATGGAATCGTGGCTCTCGGCGGTGGTGTCGTTGGGGACCTGGCTGGTTTTGTAGCCTCTACCTATATGCGGGGTATTCACTTTGTTCAGATTCCGACCAGTTTAACTGCCCAGGTGGATTCGTCTATCGGTGGAAAGACAGGCGTTAACACTCCATTTGCTAAGAATATGGTGGGTACCTTTGCCCAACCAGATGGGGTTCTGATTGACCCGCTTGTCCTTGAAACGCTTGGAAAAAGAGAGTTGATTGAAGGGATGGGGGAGGTCATCAAGTATGGCTTGATTGAGGATCCAGAACTGTGGGCTCTTTTGACGGAGCTGGATGGTTCTGTTGAGAGCATTCTGGAACATGCAGAGACCTTGATTGAACATTCTTGTCAGGTCAAGCGCAAGATGGTAGTTGAGGATGAGTTGGACAATGGTGTTCGCCTTTACCTCAATTTTGGCCACACCATTGGTCATGCCATTGAAGCGACGGCTGGGTATGGGAAAGTCATGCATGGTGAAGCTGTTGCCATGGGAATGGTGCAGATTTCCAAGGTGGCTGAGGAAAAAGGCCTTATGCCAGAAGGAATAACTCAGTCCATTACAGCTATGTGTCAGAAATTTGGCTTGCCTGTTGACTATGAAAACTGGGATGTTGACAAGCTTTATCAGGCTTTGACTCATGACAAGAAAGCGCGTGGCAACATCTTGAAATTGGTCTTGGTGCCAGAGCTTGGTTCAGCGACCATTCACCCAGTTTCTCTGGAAGAGATGAAAGACTACTTGGTAAAATAAGGAGAGTGTATGAGATATTTAACTGCAGGAGAATCACACGGCCCCCGTCTGACAGCTATCATTGAGGGAATTCCAGCTGGGCTTCCTTTGACAGCTGAGGATATCAATGGCGACCTTAAACGCCGTCAGGGTGGCTACGGCCGCGGTGGTCGTATGAAAATTGAGAGCGACCAAGTTATCTTTACTTCGGGCGTTCGCCACGGGAAGACGACAGGGGCGCCTATTACCATGGATGTCGTCAATAAGGACCACCAGAAATGGCTGGACATCATGTCTGCAGAGGACATTGAAGACCGCCTTAAAAGCAAACGAAAAATCACCCATCCTCGTCCAGGTCACGCTGACTTGGTTGGGGGCATCAAGTACCGTTTTGATGATTTAAGAAATTCTTTGGAGCGTTCATCAGCTCGTGAAACCACCATGCGGGTAGCAGTGGGGGCAGTGGCCAAACGCCTCTTGGCTGAGCTGGGTATGGAGATTGCTAATCATGTCGTGGTTTTTGGTGGCAAGGAAATCGATGTTCCTGAGAATCTCACAGTTGCTGAGATTAAGAAACGAGCTGCCCAGTCTGACGTTTCTATTGTCAACCAAGAACGGGAACAGGAAATCAAGGATTACATTGACCAAATCAAACGTGACGGTGATACCATCGGTGGGGTTGTGGAGACAGTCGTTGGAGGTGTTCCAGTTGGTCTTGGTTCCTATGTCCAATGGGACAGAAAATTGGATGCAAGATTGGCCCAAGCAATTGTTTCTATCAATGCTTTTAAAGGGGTGGAATTTGGTCTTGGATTTGAAGCTGGTTATCGTAAAGGCAGCCAAGTCATGGATGAAATTCTCTGGTCTAAAGAAGACGGTTATACCCGCCGTACCAATAATCTAGGTGGCTTTGAAGGTGGTATGACTAATGGGCAACCCATCGTTGTTCGCGGCGTGATGAAGCCCATCCCTACTCTCTACAAACCACTTATGAGTGTGGATATCGAAACCCATGAACCCTACAAGGCAACAGTCGAAAGAAGTGATCCGACCGCTCTTCCAGCAGCAGGAGTGGTTATGGAAGCCGTTGTGGCAACGGTTCTGGCACAAGAAATCCTTGAAAAATTCTCATCAGACAATCTAGAGGAATTAAAAGAAGCGGTAGCCCAACACCGAGATTATACAAAGAACTATTAAGGAGTTCCTATGGCAAAAACAATCTATATCGCAGGTCTTGGTTTGATTGGAGCCTCTATGGCACTTGGTATCAAACGCGATCATCCAGATTATGAAATTTTAGGGTATAATCGCAGTCAAGCTTCGAGAGATATTGCCTTGAAAGAAGGCATGATTGACCGAGCAACGGATGATTTTGCCAGTTTTGCTCCTCTGGCTGATGTCATCATTTTGACCTTGCCAATCAAGCAGACCATTGCTTTTATACAGGAGTTGGCAGGTTTGAACTTGAAAGAAGGGGTCATTATTTCAGATGCTGGTTCGACCAAGTCAGCCATTGTGGATGCGGCGGAGCAGTATTTGGCTGGCAAGTCTGTTCGCTTTGTCGGGGCCCATCCCATGGCTGGTAGTCACAAGACAGGGGCAGCTTCTGCGGATGTCAATCTTTTTGAAAACGCCTATTATATCTTCACACCTTCGAGGCTGACAAGTCAGGACACGCTTAAGGAAATGAAGGATCTGCTTTCAGGTCTTCATGCTCGTTTTATCGAGATTGATGCCCAGGAGCATGATTGTGTGACTTCTCAGATTAGCCATTTCCCTCATATTCTGGCTTCTAGTCTCATGGAGCAGACTGCGGTCTATGCTCAAGAACATGAGATGGTAAGGCGCTTTGCGGCCGGTGGTTTTCGAGATATGACCCGAATTGCGGAAAGCGAGCCGGGTATGTGGACCTCTATTCTCTTGTCCAATCGTGAGACTATTCTAGACCGAATTGAGGATTTTAAGGAACGTTTGGAAGCGATTGGTCAGGCCATTAGTAAGGGGGATGAAGAGCAAATTTGGAATTTTTTTAACCAAGCGCGTGAACAACGCCAGACCATGGAAATCCATAAGCGTGGTGGTGTGGATAGCTCTTACGACCTCTATGTTGACGTTCCTGATGAAGAAGATGTCATCCTGCGGATTTTGGAACTGCTACGTGGAACTTCCTTGGTTAACATCCACATCAACGAGGAAAATCGTGAAGATATTCACGGAATCCTACAAATTTCATTTAAAAATGCTCAAGACTTGGAAAGAGCCGAGCATCTCATAACAGAAAATACCGACCACACAGTCGTCATCAAATAAGGAGAAAAATATGCCTAAAATAGAGCTTAAATTCATATTTGGTGTTATCTTTATTTCTTTTATCTTACTTAGAGCTTACGCTGTTAAAAAAGATGTGAAAACTACTTCAGAAGCCAGTGTTGAGACAAAAAATGAACCATCCAACAAGGAAATAAGTTAAGAGAAAACCAATTCAAAGTATGTAGACGATAGAATTATTAATGAGTTTATCAATAGCTATAATCAAAATTCTAATAGCCCATTAGAAAATATCAAAAAAGGAAATATAAAAATAAAATATAAAAGTAAATATTTCGCATCAAGCTACGGATACTACTTGGAGCTTTTACATGCAAATGATACTGATAAAATCAATGTAACAATAAATCAGACAAATGAAAATAGTGAATCTGGTGTTGCAGGAATGAAAGAAGTATTTCATGATATTGTTAAATCGATTGAATCATCCTTATCTGATGATGAGATAGAGAACTATTTTGATAATCTTATGTCAAATGAAATAAAAACAGGTTCTAATTTAGGAACTTTGAAGATAGAGTATATACCAGATAAGGAATTAAGCAATGGACATTCAAGAGGTCATATAAAAGTGATTGCACAATAATAAAGACCACAGAGTGACTAGTAATTTAAAAAGAAATGAATAAGGAGAAAATCATGTCAAATATTTACGATAGTGCAAACGAACTCAGTCGCGGTTTACGCGAATTACCAGAATACAAGGCTGTTAAAGCAGCTAAAGATGCGATTGCAGCAGATGCTGAGGCAAGTAAAATCTTTACAGAATATGTTGCCTTCCAAGAAGAAATTCAAAGACTAGCCCAGACAGGGCAAATGCCAGACGCATCCTTCCAAGCGAAAATGGAAGGCTTTGGTAAACAGATTCAAGGGAACAGCCTCTTGTCAGAATTCTTTACTAAGCAACAACAATTGGCCATTTACCTTTCTGACATTGAAAAAATTGTTTTCGAACCAGTTTCAGAATTGCTAAAATAAGAAAAGAACTATCCTAAAGTCAGAATTTTTAAGGAATTTCTGGCTTTTTATGATAAAATAGGTAAAAGTATTGCAAGTATGAGGTCCAGTATGAAACTAAAAACAAACATTCGCCACTTACATGGCAGTATCCGCGTTCCAGGTGACAAGTCTATCAGCCACCGTTCCATTATCTTTGGAAGTTTGGCTGAGGGTGAGACCAAGGTTTATGATATTCTGCGAGGTGAAGACGTTCTTTCGACCATGCAGGTTTTTCGTGACCTTGGTGTTGAAATTGAGGACAAAGATGGGGTTATTACCATTCAAGGTGTGGGTATGGAAGGCTTAAAAGCTCCGCAAAATGCCCTTGATATGGGAAATTCTGGTACCTCGATTCGCCTGATTTCAGGTGTCCTTGCAGGTGCAGATTTTGAAGTAGAAATGTTTGGAGACGACAGTCTTTCCAAACGTCCTATGGATCGTGTGACGATTCCTCTGAAAAAAATGGGCGTTAGCATTTCGGGACAAACTGAGCGAGACCTGCCTCCTCTTCACTTAAAAGGGACGAAAACCCTAAGACCTATTCAGTATGAGTTGCCAATTGCCTCTGCCCAAGTCAAGTCAGCCTTGATCTTTGCGGCCTTGCAGGCTCAGGGGGAGTCAGTGATTATCGAAAAAGAGTGCACCCGTAATCATACTGAAGATATGTTGCAACAATTTGGTGGCCATTTAAGTGTGGAGGGCAAGAAAATCACAGTCCAAGGGCCACAAAAATTGACAGGACAGAAGGTGGTCGTACCAGGAGATATTTCCAGTGCAGCCTTTTGGTTAGTCGCAGGTTTGATTGTTCCAAACTCTCGTCTAGTGCTGCAGAATGTGGGTATCAACGAAACGCGCACCGGTATTATTGATGTCATTCGCGCCATGGGTGGAAAATTGGAAATGACTGAAATTGACCCAGTCGCTAAATCTGCTACCTTGACTGTTGAGTCTTCAGACTTGAAAGGAACAGAGATTGGCGGTGCCTTGATTCCACGTTTGATTGATGAATTGCCCATTATCGCTCTACTTGCGACCCAAGCCCAAGGTGTAACAGTTATCAAGGATGCTGAGGAACTTAAGGTCAAGGAAACAGACCGCATTCAGGTGGTGGCAGACGCCCTGAATAGTATGGGAGCAGATATCACACCTACAGCAGATGGAATGATTATCAAAGGAAAATCCGCTCTTTACGGTGCTAGAGTCAATACGTTTGGAGACCACCGAATTGGCATGATGACAGCCATCGCAGCTCTCTTGGTTGCAGATGGAGAAGTGGAACTTGATCGGGCAGAAGCCATCAATACCAGCTATCCTAGCTTCTTTGATGATTTGGAGAACTTGACTCATGGCTAAGGTGTTACTAGGCTTTATGGGTGCTGGCAAATCGACTATTGCAAGAGGTTTAGACCCAGACTACCTTGATATGGATGCTCTGATAGAGAAGCGTTTAGGTATGTCCATTGCGGAATTTTTCGCGGAAAAGGGCGAAGCGGCCTTTCGTCAGGTAGAGTCAGAAGTCCTAGCTAATTTACTACAAACAGACCAAGTCGTGTCAACTGGAGGAGGAGTGGTTATTTCTCAGAGAAATCGTGACTTACTCAAGACTAATACAGATAACATCTACCTGAAAGCAGATTTTGAAACCCTCTACCAACGTATCGCAGCTGATAAGGATAATCAGCGCCCGCTTTTTCTAAATAATAGCAAGGAAGAACTTGCAGCTATTTTCCAAGAAAGACAGGTTTGGTATGAGGAAGTGGCTAGTCGGATTTTGGATGTGACCAAGCTAAGTCCGGAGGAAATTATAGAGGAACTAAGATGAAAATTGCTTATCTAGGTCCCAAGGGATCATTTTCACACCATGTTGTGCAGACAGCTTTTCCTAATGAGGAATTGCAGGCTTTTGCCAACATTACAGATGTCATCAAGGCTTATGAGCAAGGATTAGTGGACTATTCTGTGGTGCCAGTTGAAAACTCTATTGAGGGTAGTGTTCATGAAACCTTGGACTATCTTTTTCATCAGGCTCACATCCAAGCAGTAGCAGAAATCGTTCAGCCTATTCATCAGCAGTTGATGGTGGTTCCAGGCCATACTAAGATTGAAAAGATTTTTTCACATCCACAGGCCTTGGCTCAAGGAAAGAAATTCATCGATGAACAATATCCAGAGGCTCAAATCGAGGTAACAGCTAGTACAGCTTATGCGGCCCGTTTTATTTCCGAACATCCAGACCAGCCCTTTGCAGCAGTTGCACCTAGAAGTTCTGCTGAAGAATATGGATTGGAACTGATTGCCGAGGATATTCAGGAAATGGAAGCCAATTTCACACGTTTCTGGGTTCTAGGAGCTGAAAAGCCTTCTATTCCCTTGCAAGCACAAACTGAAAAGATGAGTTTGGCCTTGACATTACCTGACAACCTTCCAGGTGCACTTTATAAGGCCCTGTCGACCTTTGCTTGGCGAGGAATTGACTTGACAAAAATTGAAAGTCGTCCACTCAAGACAGCACTGGGTGAATACTTTTTCATTATCGATGTGGATTATACCGATAAGGACTTGGTCCACTTTGCCCAAAAAGAATTAGAAGCGATTGGAATCCAGTATAAAATTCTGGGTGCCTATCCTATTTATCCAATATCAGACCATGGAAAGGAGAGAAGATGAGTAAAGAAAATCCCTTAAGTCATCATGAGCAGTTGCGTTATGATTATTTGCTAAAAAATATTCATTATCTCAATGAGAGAGAAAAAAATGAGTTTGCCTATTTGCAAGAAAAGCTAACTCTTGCTAGGGGAAATAGTAGCTCTAGCTTGGAACAAGAAAGAGAAGAGCAGGTTGACTTACCAAGCTATGCGAACCGGAGTCGCTCACAATCCAAATCACAAGCACTCTCTTTCCCTCCAAAAAAGAAAAGACGGAAGCTCCGTCTTAAACGAATTTTTATGGTGATTTTTTCACTTTTGGTCTGTGTGGCTTTGGCCATGGTATTCATGTTTTTGCGTGGTTACCAAGATGCTAGCGCAAAGAAAACTGCTGATGCTAAGGCAGCACAGGTTCAAGTCTTTAATGGTCAGGACACTAGAGATGGAGTTAATATTTTGATCATGGGGACAGACGGTCGAATCGGTCAAAATAGTGTTGAGACACGAACTGACTCTATTATGGTATTAAATGTCGGGGGCTCAGATAAGAAAATGAAGCTAGTCAGTTTCATGCGTGATAATTTGGTCTATATAGATGGTTATAGTCAAGTGATTAATGGTAGAAAACAGACAGATAACAAGTTAAACGTAGCCTACGAGTTAGGAGAACAAGAGGGGCAAAAAGGGGCAGAAATGGTTCGCCAAGTCTTGAAAGATAATTTTGACTTGGACATTAAGTACTACGCCTTGGTTGATTTCCAGGCCTTTGCCACAGCGATTGACACGCTTTTCCCTGATGGGGTGACGATTGATGCTCAATTTTCAACATTGAATGGGCGTCCCCTAACAGAAGCTACAGTCGGAGATGATTTATATGCTACCGAGACTGAGTCTCCAACCCAAACCATTAAAGTCGGAAAACAGCAGATGAATGGCTCGACCCTGCTCAATTATGCTCGTTTCCGTGATGATGATGAGGCGGATTACGGCCGTACAAAAAGACAGCAACAAGTTTTAACAGCAATTTTAGAGCAAATTAAAGATCCCACTAAACTTTTCACTGGTTCTGAAGCTCTTGGAAAGGTTTTTGCTATGACCTCAACCAACGTACCCTATACTTTCCTCCTAACAAACGGTTTATCTGTTTTGGATGGAGCAAAAAATGGTATTGAAAAATTGACGATTCCAGAACTGGGTGACTGGGTAGATGCCTATGATGTTTATGGAGGCTTGGGCTTGCTGGTTGATCAAAACAAATATCAAACCAAGCTCGCTCAAATGGGCTTGAGATAAGATAATACTCAATGAAAATTAAAGTGCAAACTAGGAAGCTAGCCGCAGGCTGCTAAAAACACAGTTTTGAGGTTGTAGATAAGACTGACGAAGTCAGTTACCTATACCTACGGCAAGGTGAAGCTGACGTGGTTTGAAGAGATTTTCGAAGAGTATAAGACAGAAAAATCAAAGTTTGATAGCTATTTGGATAGCAGTCAGGCTTTGATTTTTTACAGTCTGCAATAGATTTTCACCCCTTGTTTGTGGTATAATGAAACGATACGATAGAAAGAATAATGAACAATATGACTGATTTAAAAGCAATTCAGGCTCGTAGTCTGGAGATGGCTGAATATTTTGTGGCCTTTTGTAAAGAACATGATTTGCTCTGTTATCTCTGTGGCGGAGGCGCTATTGGTACCCTTCGAAACAAGGGATTTATTCCTTGGGACGACGACCTAGACTTTTTTATGCCTCGTAAAGATTATGAGAAATTAGCAGAATTATGGCCTCGTTATGCAGATGAACGTTATTTCTTGTCAAAGAGTTACAAGGATTTTGTTGATCGTAATCTTTTTATTACCATTCGTGACAAGGAAACCACCTGTATCAAGCCTTATCAGCAGGATTTGGATTTGCCACATGGTCTGGCCTTGGATGTTTTGCCTTTGGATTATTATCCGAAAGATCCAGCTGAGCGGAAAAAACAGGTTCGTTGGGCCTTGATTTATTCACTCTTTTGTGCGCAAACTATTCCAGAAAAGCATGGTGCTCTCATGAAATGGGGAAGTCGCATTTTACTGGGTTTGACTCCAAAATCTCTCCGTTATCGCATCTGGAAAAAAGCTGAGAAAGAAATGACTAAGTATGATTTGGCTGATTGTGATGGCATTACAGAATTATGCTCAGGTCCTGGCTACATGAGAAACAAGTACCCAATCACATCTTTTGAAGACAATCTTTTCTTGCCATTTGAAGGAACAGAGATGCCTATTCCAATCGGCTATGATGTCTATCTCAGAACTGCTTTTGGGGATTATATGACGCCTCCACCAGCAGACAAGCAGGTACCGCATCATGATGCTGTCATCGCTGATATGGATAAGTCTTATACAGAATACAAGGGAGAATATGGTGGCTAAGAAAAAAATCTTATTTTTTATGTGGTCTTTTTCTCTTGGAGGTGGTGCAGAGAAGATTCTATCAACCATTGTTTCAAATCTGGATCTAGAAAAGTATGATATTGATATTCTTGAAATGGAGCACTTTGACAAGGGATATGAATCTGTTCCAAAGCATGTACGCATTTTAAAATCCCTTCAAGATTATCGCCAAACCAGATGGTTACGAGCTTTTTTGTGGAGAATGAGAATTTATTTTCCAAGACTGGCTCGTCGTTTGCTTGTAAAAGATGATTATGATGTTGAAGTTTCTTTTACCATTATGAATCCACCACTGTTGTTCTCTAAAAGAAGAGAAGTCAAGAAGATATCTTGGATTCATGGAAGTATTGAAGAACTTCTTAAGGATAGCTCTAAAAGAGAATCACATAGAAGCCAGTTGGATGCTGCGAATACAATTGTAGGGATTTCAAAAAAGACCAGCAATTCTATCAAGGAAGTTTATCCAGATTATGCTTCTAAATTACAGACAATCTACAATGGATATGATTTTCAGACTATTCTAGAAAAATCTCAAGAGAAGATCGATATCGAGATTGCTCCTCAAAGTATCTGTACTATCGGACGGATTGAGGAAAATAAGGGTTCTGACCGTGTAGTGGAAGTGATACGATTATTACACCAAGAGGGAAAAAACTATCATCTCTATTTTATCGGGGCTGGTGATATGGAAGAGGAACTGAAAAAACGAGTCAAAGAGTATGGGATTGAGGACTATGTACATTTCCTTGGTTATCAAAAAAATCCTTATCAGTATTTATCTCAGACGAAAGTTCTCTTGTCTATGTCTAAACAAGAAGGTTTTCCTGGAGTGTATGTGGAGGCCTTGAGTCTGGGACTCCCTTTTATCTCTACGGACGTTGGAGGGGCTGAGGAATTATCCCAAGAAGGACGATTTGGACAAATCATTGAGAGCAATCAAGAGGCAGCTCAGGCGATTACTAATTACATGACTTCTGCCTCAAACTTTGATGTCGATGAGGCTAGCCAATTCATTCAACAATTTACAATTACAAAACAAATCGAACAAGTAGAAAAACTATTAGAGGAGTAGCATGGAAACTGCATTAATTAGTGTGATTGTGCCAGTCTATAATGTGGCGCAGTACCTAGAAAAATCGATAGCTTCCATTCAGAAGCAGACCTATCAAAATCTGGAAATTATTCTTGTTGATGATGGTGCAACAGATGAAAGTGGTCGCTTGTGTGATTCAATCGCTGAACAAGATGACAGGGTGTCAGTGCTTCATAAAAAGAACGAAGGATTGTCGCAAGCACGAAATGATGGGATGAAGCAGGCTCACGGGGATTATCTGATTTTTATTGACTCAGATGATTATATCCATCCAGAAATGATTCAGAGCTTATATGAGCAATTAATTCAAGAAGATGCGGATGTTTCAAGCTGTGGTGTCATGAATGTCTATGCTAATGATGAAAGCCCACAGTCAGCCAATCAGGATGACTATTTTGTCTGTGATTCTCAAACATT
The DNA here is from genome assembly GCF_013277425.1 of Streptococcus sp. 79. Classification (NCBI taxonomy): domain Bacteria; kingdom Bacillati; phylum Bacillota; class Bacilli; order Lactobacillales; family Streptococcaceae; genus Streptococcus; species Streptococcus sp. 79. The sequence continues at coordinate 39,595 of NZ_VMMW01000002.1, read as the reverse complement.
TCTAAAGGAATACCTCATAGGTGAAAAAATACCTGGAACGATCTGCAATAAGCTAATCAAGAGAGAGATTGCAACTGCCCTATCCTTTCCAAAGGGATTGATTTACGAAGATGCCTATTATCATTTTGATTTAATCAAGTTGGCCAAGAAGTACGTGGTTAATACCAAACCCTATTATTACTATTTCCATAGAGGGGATAGCATTACGACCAAACCCTATGTAGAGAAGGATTTAGCCTATATTGATATCTACCAAAAGTTTTATAATGAAGTTATGAAAAACTATCCTGATTTGAAAGAGGTTGCTTTTTTCAGATTGGCCTATGCCCACTTCTTTATTCTGGATAAGATGTTGCTAGATGATCAGTATAAACAGTTTGAAGCCTATTCTCAGATTCATCGTTTTTTAAAAGGCCATGCCTTTACTATTGCTAGGAATCCAATTTTCCGTAAGGGGAGAAGAATTAGTGCTTTGGCTCTATTCATAAATATTTCCTTATATCGATTTTTATTACTGAAAAATATTGAAAAATCTAAAAAATTACATTAGAACGGGGGTGAGCAAGTGATTGATGGAAAACGATTATTATTTAGTTTGACCATAGTCAGCTATGCTTTGACACTAGTAAGTGGAATTGTGTATCTGTTTAATAATAACAATGTTAGCTTGCTTTCTACTTTATTGTTCTTACTGGTTAGTAGCTTAATTGCTTGTTGGAATGATATCAAGTATTACTTAATCCATTTTATTTTCTTTTTAACTATTTTTGTCTTTCTGGTATCAAGACCGACCATTGATTACTTTAGGGATGGCGCCCTGGATACCTATCATCCCATAGCCTATCGTTTTGCCTTTGTAGTCGTCATGGTTTCGATTCTGGGCTTGACCACAGGAGGCGTCCTGGCTCGTTACTTCATAGCTAGGAAGAAAATAAAAGTAGCAAATATAGGAAATTCTCTAAAAGAGGTTTATATCAAGCGGTTACGCTTTGTTTCGCTAGGAGTTTTTCTTCTCACCTATCCTTTCTATTTCATTAGATTATTCGAACGGCTCTTGTATCGTTTGCAGACTTCCTACTATGCCTACTATGCAAATTTTGAAAGTAAACTGCCTTATTTTACCTACATTTTGTCTACCTTTACGGTCTACGCAATGTGTATGTATCTGGCAACCAAGCCAAAGAAATGGCAGGCCACAGTAGTGCTTGTCTCCTTTATTGCAGCTAATACCATTCATTTGGCAATTGGGACACGAAATCCCTTTATTTTAAGTATTCTATTTGCTTTTGTTTATTACTTTATGCGGGAGCAAACAGAAAAGGGAAAATGGATTGGGTTTAAAGAAAAGTTAGCGATTTTTGTAGGTTCTCCTATTCTCATGTTAGCGATGGGAGTGCTCAATTATGTACGGGATAATGTTCAAGTTTCCCATACAGGTTTCTGGGATATCCTGCTTGACTTTATCTATAAACAAGGGACTAGTTTTGGAGTTCTGGCTCGAGGTTTTCTATTTAACAGTAGCCTACCTTACAGAGATTTCCGTAATTTTACTTTTGGTCCTGTTCTTGATTATTTTGCAAGGGGAAGTTTGGGGGCCATTTTCGGAGGAAAAGCCTTTGAGCATACAACCAATAGTGTAGAGCTAGCTATTGATAGTAATAGTTATGCCCACAATCTATCCTATCTTGTTTTGAACAAGGAATATTTGAAAGGACATGGTATCGGAAGTAGTTATATCATGGAGTTGTATACAGACTATGGTATGATAGGAGTCTTTCTACTTAGTCTCTTGCTAGGTATGTTATTCATAGCCATGCTGCAAGTAGCCTATCGTTCAAAAACAATCCTATTTGCCTTGTCTTTACTCATCTTGAATAATCTATTCTTTATGCCTAGAAGTAGCTTTTCAGAAAGTTTCTTCAATTTATTTACAATGCAATTCTGGGGAATTGTTCTTGTGATGATATTCGTAGCAAAAATACTTACAAAAGAAAACCAGTATCTACTAAACAAAGGAGAAAAAAATCATGTTTGAACATTATTCAGTAGCTGATTTATTTGCAAATCTATACAAAAAACGAAAAGCAAATATTCTAGCTCTCATCGCTTTATTTGCTCTCATTGCTGTACCATTTACAATTAAAGCAGTTAGGAATAAAAACACTGTCAAAGATACAACAAGTTATTCAACTTATCTTATCTATAAAATCACTCCTCCAGAAGATTCGGCCAAAACGATTTTGAATCATCAAATTGGTGGTTATAGTGATTTTTATGGGAAATTGATTGATGGTAATTTGAATGGAGCTTATCTTTTCAATGATGTAGAACCCAGTGAGTTGAAAAAAATTGCCAGTGAATTAGACACGACCGAAACAACCTTGAAAAATTCAACGAATGACTATTGGTGGAAAAAATTGACCGTCTACTATATGATTGACGATGCAGGGGTTGGTGTGAAAATTTTGACATCAAGTAAAGATGCCAATGACTTGTTAGAGAAAAAAATTGATGGGTTGATTGAGAAATTTAAACATGCCTATGCAAATGTGAAAATTGAAAAACTGGAAACCATCAACTCTAAAGAATTGAATGCAAATGGTGAGACAGCACTTGGATTGAATGTGAAAAACTTGATTCTCCGTTTAGCTGTTATTGGAGTAGTTTGTGTGATTTTGGTTGTGATGGGGAATGTATTGATTTATCTCTTTAATCCAACAATCAATAGAGCAGGTGATTTTTCTCAGTATCAAATTGATTTTGTAACAGAGATTACAACAATTGCTAACCTAGCAGATGTCTTGTCATACAAAAATGCTGGACAAGAATTAACAATCGTTAGCTCAAATAAAGCTATCCTAGATAAATTGAAACAGAGTCAAGAGGCTTTAAAAGGAATGCATTTTGTAGATTTACAGGATGTATCATCTCTTTTGGAAAGAGATACAGTCCTTCTTGTTGAAGAGTACGGAGTGACTCGTTATAAGAAATTTGAACAAAGTCTTCAAATTCTTAGAAACTTAAATCGTTCTATCCTCGGTGTAGCAACCTTTAAACTATAAGCTTTCTGATGTATTAGGTCTTCAAAGTCGAACAAGAAGTTTGATTTTGAAGGCTTTTTCTATCTGTCTGCAGAAATTTTCTCTTGGAGTCTCCTATAGAAAGACCCTAGAGAAAATCTATCCGTATAGAGGAGCCTTCTTTTGATAAAATCGTAAAAATCTAGTATAATAGATAGAACTGAAAGTATGAGGTTACTAGCAATGAAAATGAAACAAATTAGTGATACAACTTTGAAAATCACGATGTCTTTAGAGGATTTGATGGATCGTGGCATGGAGATTGCTGACTTTCTTGTCCCTCAAGAAAAAACAGAAGAGTTTTTTTATGCTATCTTGGATGAGTTAGAGATGCCTGATAGCTTTCTAGATACAGGTATGTTGAGCTTCCGTGTGACTCCAAAACCTGATAAGGTTGATGTCTTTGTAACCAAATCAAAGATTGACCAAAATCTAGATTTTGAAGATTTATCGGATTTACCAGATATGGAAGAATTGGCTCAAATGTCGCCAGATGAGTTTATTAAAACCTTAGAAAAGAGCATCGCAGACAAAACTAAGGATGATATCGAAGCGATTCAATCTTTAGAGCAAGTCGAAGCCAAGGAAGAAGAGCAGGAGCAGGCTGAACAAGAAGCTGAGAGTAAGAAAGAACCTTACATCTACTACATCCTTTCTTTTGCTAAGTTGGCTGACTTGGTGGCTTTTGCTAAGACAGTGACTTTTGAGATGGAAACTTCTGAACTCTACAAGATGAATGAGCGCTATTATTTGACCATTTTAGTGGATATTGAAAATCATCCAAGTCCATATCCAGCTTGGCTGTTGGCCCGTATGCGCGAGTTTGCGGACGATAGTGACATCAGTCGTTCAGTCTTGCAGGAGTATGGCCAAGTCTTGATGAATCACGATGCAGTGACCAATCTGCAAAAGATTGGATAATCACTTCTGGAAAATTATTTCTAGATTTTAGGAAGAGCGAATCATCAGATTCGTTTTTTTCTTTTCTAGACTGAAATAGTGATTTACTATGATAGGAATTTTCACAAAATTCTGTTATAATGGCTATATTAGAAAATTTCGAGGAGATAAAGATGACAGTTAAAATTGCTTTACTAGGATTTGGTACCGTTGCAAGTGGTGTGCCTTTCCTCCTAAAGGAAAATGGAGAAAAAATCAATCAATCAGCACATTCAGAGATTGAAGTTGCTAAGGTATTGGTCAAGGATGAAGATGAAAAGAATCGCTTACTTGCAGCAGGGAATGACTTTAACTTTGTAACCAATGTGGATGATATTTTATCAGATCAAGACATTACAATCGTAGTGGAATTGATGGGGCGTATCGAACCTGCTAAAACCTTTATCACTCGTGCCTTGGAAGCTGGAAAACACGTTGTTACTGCTAACAAGGACCTTTTGGCTGTCCATGGCGCAGAATTGCTAGAAATCGCTCAAGCTAACAAGGTAGCACTTTACTACGAAGCAGCAGTTGCTGGTGGGATTCCAATTCTTCGTACTTTAGCAAATTCCTTGGCTTCTGATAAAATTACGCGCGTGCTTGGAGTAGTCAACGGAACTTCCAACTTCATGGTGACCAAGATGGTGGAAGAAGGCTGGTCTTACGATGATGCTCTTGCGGAAGCACAACGTCTAGGATTTGCAGAAAGCGATCCGACGAATGACGTAGATGGGATTGATGCAGCCTACAAGATGGTTATTTTGAGCCAATTTGCCTTTGGCATGAAGATTGCCTTTGATGATGTAGCCCACAAGGGAATCCGCAATATCACACCAGAAGACGTAGCTGTAGCTCAAGAGCTTGGTTACGTAGTGAAATTGGTTGGTTCTATTGAGGAAACTTCTTCAGGTATTGCTGCAGAAGTGACTCCAACCTTCCTACCTAAAGCGCACCCACTTGCTAGTGTGAATGGCGTAATGAACGCTGTCTTTGTAGAATCTATCGGTATTGGTGAGTCTATGTACTACGGACCAGGTGCGGGTCAAAAACCAACTGCAACAAGTGTTGTAGCTGATATTGTCCGTATCGTTCGTCGTTTGAATGATGGTACTATTGGCAAAGACTTCAACGAATATAGCCGTGACTTGGTCTTGGCAAATCCTGAAGATGTCAAAGCAAACTACTATTTCTCAATCTTGGCTCTAGACTCAAAAGGTCAGGTCTTGAAGTTGGCTGAAATCTTCAATGCTCAAGATATTTCCTTTAAGCAAATCCTTCAAGATGGCAAAGAGGGTGACAAGGCGCGTGTTGTGATCATCACACACAAGATTAATAAAGCCCAGCTTGAAAATGTCTCAGCTGAATTGAAGAAGGTTTCAGAATTTGACCTCTTGAATACCTTCAAGGTGCTAGGAGAATAAGATGAAGATTATTGTACCTGCAACCAGTGCCAATATCGGGCCAGGTTTTGACTCGGTCGGTGTAGCTGTAACCAAGTACCTTCAAATCGAGGTCTGTGAAGAAGGAGATGAGTGGCTGATTGAACACCAGATTGGCAAATGGATTCCACATGACGAGCGTAATCTCTTGCTCAAAATCGCTTTGCAAATTGTACCAGATTTGAAACCTAGACGCTTGAAAATGACCAGTGATGTTCCCTTGGCGCGTGGTTTGGGTTCTTCCAGCTCAGTTATTGTGGCTGGGATTGAACTAGCCAACCAATTGGGGCAACTCGACTTGTCTGATCATGAAAAATTGCAGTTAGCGACCAAGATTGAAGGACACCCTGATAATGTGGCTCCAGCCATTTATGGTAATCTCGTTATTGCAAGTTCTGTTGAAGGGCAAGTCTCTGCTATCGTAGCAGACTTTCCAGAGTGTGATTTTCTAGCTTACATTCCAAACTATGAATTACGTACTCGCGACAGCCGTAGTGTCTTGCCTAAAAAATTGTCTTATAAGGAAGCTGTTGCTGCAAGTTCTATCGCCAATGTAGCGGTTGCTGCCTTGTTGGCAGGAGACATGGTGACCGCTGGGCAAGCAATCGAGGGAGACCTCTTCCATGAGCGCTATCGTCAGGACTTGGTAAGAGAATTTGCGATGATTAAGCAAGTGACCAAAGAAAATGGGGCCTATGCAACCTACCTTTCTGGTGCTGGGCCGACAGTTATGGTTCTGGCTTCTCATGACAAGATGCCAAGGATTAAGGCAGAATTGGAAAAGCAACCTTTCAAAGGAAAACTGCATGACTTGAGAGTTGATACCCAAGGTGTCCGTGTAGAAGCAAAATAAAGAATAGAAGATAGGATGGGGAAACTCTTGACCAGAGGGTTTCATATCCTTTTTGTGAAAAGAAGTTTATACTCAATGAAAATCAAAGAGCAAACTAGGAAGCTAGCCGCAGGCTGCTCAAAACAGTGTTTTGAGGTTGTGGATAGAACTGAAGAAGTCAGCTCAAGACACTGTTTTGAGGTTGTGGATAGAACTGACGAAGTTAGCTCAAAATACTGTTTTGAGGTTGCAGATGTGAGCTGACGTGGTTTGAAGAGATTTTCGAAGAGTATTAGTTAAAAACGTGATAAAGGAGAAATAAAGATGGCAGAAATTTATCTAGCAGGTGGTTGTTTTTGGGGCCTAGAGGAATATTTTTCACGCATTTCTGGAGTGCTAGAAACCAGTGTTGGCTACGCTAATGGTCAAGTCGAAACGACCAATTACCAGTTGATCAAGGAAACAGACCATGCAGAAACGGTCCAAGTGATTTACGATGAGAAGGAAGTGTCACTCAGAGAGATTTTACTTTATTATTTCCGAGTTATCGATCCTCTATCTATCAATCAACAAGGGAATGACCGTGGTCGCCAATATCGAACTGGGATTTATTATCAGGATGAAGCAGATTTGCCAGCTATCTACACAGTGGTACAGGAGCAGGAACGCATGCTGGGTCGAAAGATTGCAGTAGAAGTGGAGCAATTACGCCACTACATTCTGGCTGAAGACTACCACCAAGATTATCTCAGGAAGAATCCTTCAGGTTACTGTCATATCGATGTGACCGATGCTGATAAGCCATTGATTGATGCAGCAAACTATGAAAAGCCTAGTCAAGAGGTGTTGAAGGCCAGTCTATCTGAAGAGTCTTATCGTGTCACACAAGAAGCTGCTACAGAGGCTCCATTTACCAATGCCTATGACCAAACCTTTGAAGAGGGGATTTATGTAGATATTACGACGGGTGAGCCACTCTTTTTTGCCAAGGATAAGTTTGCTTCAGGTTGTGGTTGGCCAAGTTTTAGCCGTCCGATTTCCAAAGAGTTGATTCATTATTACAAGGATCTGAGCCATGGAATGGAGCGAATTGAAGTTCGTTCTCGTTCAGGCAGCGCTCACTTGGGTCATGTTTTCACAGATGGACCGCGGGAGTTAGGCGGCCTCCGTTACTGTATCAATTCTGCTTCTTTACGCTTTGTGGCCAAGGATGAGATGGAAAAAGCAGGATATGGCTATCTATTGCCTTACTTAAACAAATAAAACAGAGAGTGGGGCTTCCCACTTTCTTCATTTCTAGAATATGAATAGAAGGGATTTATGAAACACCTATTATCTTACTTCAAACCCTACATCAAGGAATCAATTTTAGCCCCCTTGTTCAAGCTGTTAGAAGCTGTTTTTGAGCTCTTGGTTCCCATGGTGATTGCTGGGATTGTTGACCAATCTTTACCTCAGGGAGATCAAGGTCATCTCTGGATGCAGATTGGCCTGCTCCTTATCTTTGCAGTAATTGGCGTTTTAGTGGCCTTGATAGCTCAATTTTACTCAGCAAAGGCAGCAGTAGGCTTTGCTAAGGAATTGACAAACGATCTTTATCGTCATATTCTTTCCTTGTCCAAGGACAGCAGAGACCGTCTGACAACTTCTAGTTTGGTCACTCGCTTGACTTCGGATACCTACCAGATTCAGACTGGTATCAATCAATTCCTGCGTCTCTTTTTGCGAGCGCCCATTATCGTTTTTGGTGCCATTTTTATGGCTTATCGAATCTCAGCTGAGTTGACTTTCTGGTTCTTAGTCATGGTTGCCATTTTGACCATTGTCATTGTAGGGTTATCTCGATTGGTCAATCCTCTCTACAGTAGTCTCAGAAAGAAAACGGACCAACTGGTTCAGGAAACGCGCCAGCAATTGCAAGGGATGCGGGTTATTCGTGCTTTTGGTCAAGAAAAACGAGAGTTACAGATTTTTCAAACCCTTAACCAAGTTTATGCTAGATTACAAGAAAAGACAGGTTTCTGGTCTAGTTTATTAACACCTCTGACCTATCTGATTGTCAATGGAACTCTTCTCGTTATTATCTGGCAAGGCTATATTTCAATTCAAGGAGGAGTGCTCAGTCAAGGTGCTCTCATTGCTCTTATCAATTACCTCTTACAGATTTTGGTGGAATTGGTCAAGCTAGCCATGCTGATCAATTCCCTCAACCAGTCCTACATCTCAGCTAAGCGAATCGAGGAAGTTTTTGCTGAGGCTCCAGAAGATATTCATTCAGAATTAGAACAAAAGCAAGCTAGCAGTGATCAGGTTTTACAAGTTCAAGAACTGACCTTTACCTATCCTGATGCGGCCCAGCCTTCTCTGAGAGACATTTCCTTTAATATGAAGCAAGGGCAAATCCTTGGTATCATCGGAGGAACTGGTTCTGGTAAATCAAGCTTGGTGCAAGTCTTACTTGGACTTTATCCAGCAGACAAGGGGAGTATAGACCTTTATCGAAATGGACGTAGTCCTCTTAATTTGGAGCAGTGGCGGTCTTGGATTGCCTATGTGCCCCAAAAAGTCGAACTCTTTAAGGGAACCATTCGTTCTAACTTGACTCTAGGTTTACATCAAGAAGTATCTGACCAGGAACTCTGGCAGGCCTTGGAGATTGCGCAAGCTAAGGATTTTGTTAGTGAAAAGGAAGGGCTCTTGGATGCCACTGTTGAGGCAGGAGGTCGAAATTTCTCAGGTGGACAAAAACAAAGGCTGTCTATTGCTCGCGCAGTCTTGCGCCAAGCTCCATTTCTCATCCTAGATGATGCGACCTCGGCCCTCGACACCATTACCGAGTCTAAGCTCTTGAAAGCTATCCGAGAAAATTTGCTAAATACGAGCTTAATCTTGATCTCTCAACGAACCTCGACTTTACAGATGGCTGACCAGATTCTCCTCTTAGAAAAAGGAGAGCTCCTAGCTATCGGCAAGCACGAGAACTTGATGAAATCTAGTCAAGTTTATCGCGAAATCAATGCATCCCAACATGGAAAGGAGGACTAGCATGAGACGACAAACTGCAAACCAGACGCTCACACGCTTGGCAAAAGATTTAGCAAGCAATCCCTTCCTCCTTTTCCTAGCCTTTCTAGGAACTATTACCCAGGTTGGCTTATCAATCTACCTACCTATCTTGATTGGGCAGGTCATCGACCAAGTCCTAGTGGCTGGTTCTTCACCAGTTTTTTGGCAGATTTTTCTCCAGATGATCTTGGTAGTTATAGGAAATACTCTGGTACAATGGGCCAATCCTCTTCTTTATAATCGCCTAATCTTCTCTTATACCAGAGACTTGCGAGAGCGAATCATCTATAAGCTCCATCGTTTACCGATTGCTTTTGTGGAGCGGCAAGGAAGTGGAGAGATGGTCAGTCGGGTAACCACGGACATCGAACAGTTAGCAGCTGGCTTGACCATGATTTTTAACCAATTTTTCATTGGTGTCTTGATGATTTTGGTTAGCATTCTAGCCATGCTGCAAATTCACCTCCTCATGACTCTCTTAGTCTTGCTGTTGACGCCACTTTCCATGGTGGTTTCACGCTTTATTGCCAAACGCTCCTATCATCTCTTCCAGAAGCAAACAGAGACAAGGGGAATTCAGACTCAGTTGATTGAAGAATCGCTTAGCCAGCAGACTATTATTCAATCTTTTAATGCTCAGGTAGAGTTTATCAAAAGACTGTGTGAGGCTAATGACAACTACGCAGGCTATTCGCAGTCGGCCATCTTTTATTCTTCAACGGTCAATCCTTCGACTCGCTTTGTCAATGCGCTCATTTATGCGATTCTAGCTGGAGTAGGAGCTTATCGTATCATGATGGGGTCAACCTTGACCATTGGGCGTTTAGTGACTTTTTTGAACTATGTCCAACAGTATACCAAGCCCTTTAACGATATTTCTTCAGTGCTAGCTGAGTTGCAAAGTGCTCTGGCTTGCGCAGAGCGCGTCTATGCTGTCTTAGAAAGTCCTGAGGTTGCTGAAACAGGCAAGGAAGTCTTGACCAGTGACCAAGTTAAGGGAGCTATTTCCTTTAAACATGTCTCTTTTGGTTACCATCCTGAAAAGATTTTGATTAAGGATTTATCTATTGATATTCCAGCTGGTAGCAAGGTAGCCATCGTTGGTCCGACAGGTGCAGGAAAATCAACCCTTATCAATCTTCTTATGCGTTTCTATCCTATTAACTCAGGAGATATCTTGCTGGATGGGCAATCCATTTATGATTATACACGAGTATCATTGAGACAGCAGTTTGGCATGGTGCTCCAAGAAACCTGGCTCAAGCAAGGAACCATTCATGACAATATTGCTTTTGGAAATCCTGAAGCCAGTCGGGAGCAGGTGATTGCTGCTGCCAAAGCAGCCAATGCAGATTTTTTCATCCAACAGTTGCCACAGGGATACGATACCAAGTTAGAAAATGCAGGAGAATCTCTCTCTGTCGGTCAGACCCAGCTCTTGACTATAGCGCGAGTCTTTTTGGCTATTCCAAAGATTCTTATCTTAGACGAGGCAACTTCCTCCATCGATACACGGACAGAAGTGCTAGTACAGGATGCCTTTGCAAAACTCATGAAGGGGCGCACAAGCTTTATCATCGCCCACCGTTTGTCAACCATTCAGGATGCGGATTTGATTCTTGTCTTGGTAGATGGCGACATCGTGGAGCATGGCAATCATCAGGATCTCATGGCTAGAAAGGGTAAGTATTACCAAATGCAGCAAGCAGCAGCTTTTAGCTCTGAATAAGCCATTCTCTTTTGAAAGTTTATGGACGAAAAAAGTTGCCTTCGGGTGACTTTTTTGTTACAATAGCTAGAAAAATTGTTCACTGTAATACTCAATGAAAATCAAAGAGCAAACTAGGAAGCTAGCCGCAGGTTACTAAAAGCACTGCTTTAAGGTTGTAGATAAGACTGACGAAGTCAGCTCAA
>NZ_VMMW01000002.1:0-28231 GCF_013277425.1 Streptococcus sp. 79 | reverse complement strand
CTGACGAAGTCAGTAACCACACCTATGGCAAAGTGAATCTGAAGTAGTTTGAAGAGAGTATAACTTGTCTTTTAGAAAAGGAGCCTATAATGAAAGTCTTTCAGAATGTAAATATCGTGACTTGTGATCAAGATTTCCATGTTTATCTTGATGGAATCTTAGCAGTCAAGGATTCTCAAATCGTCTATGTCGGTCAAGATAAGCCAGCGTTTTTAGAGCAAGCTGAGCAGATTATAGACTATCAGGGAGCTTGGATTATGCCTGGGTTGGTCAATTGCCACACCCATTCTGCTATGACAGGTTTGAGAGGAATTCGGGATGATAGCAATCTCCATGAATGGCTCAATGACTATATCTGGCCAGCAGAAGCTGAGTTTACTCCCGACATGACTACTAAGGCGGTCAAAGAAGCTCTGACAGAGATACTCCAGTCAGGAACAACAACCTTTAATGATATGTATAATCCCAATGGTGTGAATATTGAGCAGATTTATCAGGCAGTGAAAGATTCCAAGATGCGTTGTTATTTTTCTCCGACTCTTTTTTCTTCAGAGACAGAAACAACTGCTGAGACTATAAGCAGAACTCGATCCATCATAGACGAAATCTTAAAATATAAAAATCCAAATTTCAAGGTTATGGTAGCACCTCATTCTCCCTATAGCTGCAGTAGAGACTTGCTGGAAGCGAGTTTGGAAATGGCAAAAGAGCTTGCTATTCCAATCCATATCCATGTGGCGGAGACCAAGGAAGAATCAGGCATTATCCTGAAACGATACGGCAAACGCCCCCTCGCCTTTCTAGAAGAACTGGGTTACTTAGATCATCCGTCTGTCTTTGCTCATGGGGTCGAATTAAACGAGCGAGAAATTGAACGCTTGGCAACTTCTCAAGTGGCTATTGCTCACAATCCTATCAGTAATCTCAAACTGGCATCAGGAATTGCTCCAATTATCCAGCTCCAAAAAGCAGGAGTAGCAGTCGGAATTGCGACTGACTCGGTCGCTTCCAATAACAATCTTGATATGTTTGAGGAGGGACGGACTGCAGCCCTTCTTCAGAAGATGAAAAGTGGAGATGCCAGCCAATTTCCTATCGAAACAGCTCTCAAGGCACTGACAATCGAAGGGGCTAAGGTTCTAGGAATGGAAAATCAGATAGGAAGTCTAGAAGTCGGCAAGCAGGCAGATTTTCTCGTTATTCAACCACAAGGCAAAATCCATCTCCAACCTCAAGAAAATATGCTCTCTCACCTAGTTTATGCTGTCAAATCCAGTGATGTTGATGATGTCTATATTGCTGGAGAACAGGTTGTTAAGCAAGGTCAAGTTCTGACAGTAGAACTTTAGAAGAAAAATCACGAAAAATTTTAAAAAAAGTTTGTAAAAATCTTGCATTCTTTTTTTGACTATGCTATACTTATATACGGTTTGAAAAAACTGCCTAAGACAGTAGGGGAGCTCGACTCATAAATATCCTACCGAGGACAAAACGTATCATGTAAAAAGAAGCGTATTGTACTTTCGTGTCTAGGTTTGGGCGCGTTTTTCTTTTGGAAAAATTCCCCAAGCAAAATAATTACGGAGGTGAACACACTAATGAGTGAAGCAATTATTGCTAAAAAAGCGGAACTAGTTGACGTAGTAGCTGAAAAAATGAAAGCTGCTGCATCTATCGTCGTTGTAGACGCTCGTGGTTTGACAGTTGAGCAAGATACAGTTCTTCGTCGTGAGCTTCGTGGAAGCGAAGTTGAGTATAAAGTCATTAAAAACTCAATCTTGCGTCGTGCAGCTGAAAAAGCTGGTCTTGAAGATCTTGCATCAGTATTCGTTGGACCATCTGCAGTAGCATTTTCTAACGAAGATGTTATTGCACCAGCGAAAATCTTGAACGACTTTTCTAAAAACGCTGAAGCACTTGAAATCAAAGGTGGTGCAATCGAAGGCGCTGTCGCATCTAAAGAAGAGATTCTTGCACTTGCAACTCTTCCAAACCGCGAAGGACTTCTTTCTATGCTCCTTTCTGTACTTCAAGCGCCAGTGCGCAACGTTGCTCTTGCAGTCAAAGCGGTTGCAGAAAGCAAAGAAGACGCAGCTTAATCTTAAGCTACGTAGCGTAGCCTAGCTACGAAAATCTATTATAAATTTAAAACATATTTGGAGGAAATAACAATGGCATTGAACATTGAAAACATTATTGCTGAAATTAAAGAAGCTTCAATCCTTGAATTGAACGACCTTGTAAAAGCTATCGAAGAAGAATTTGGTGTAACTGCAGCTGCTCCTGTAGCTGTTGCTGCAGCTGGTGCTGCTGACGCTGGTGCTGCTAAAGATTCATTCGACGTTGAATTGACATCTGCAGGCGACAAAAAAGTTGGCGTTATCAAAGTTGTACGTGAAATCACAGGTCTTGGTCTTAAAGAAGCTAAAGAACTTGTTGACGGTGCACCAGCACTTGTTAAAGAAGGCGTTGCAACTGCAGAAGCTGAAGAAATCAAAGCTAAATTGGAAGAAGCTGGAGCTTCAGTTACTCTTAAATAATAGAGCGACTACATTAGTAGCTTAAAAACATGATTAAATCGCTATTCTTAGGAGTAGTGGTTTTTCTTTTTGTTTAAGAAGTTGGCGAGTAAGTAATACTCAATGAAAATCAAAGAGCAAACTAGGAAACTAGCCGCAGGCTGCTCAAAACACTGTTTTGAGGTTGCAGATAGAACTGACGAAGTCAGTAACATATCTACGGTAAGGCGACGCTGACGTGGTTTGAAGAGATTTTCGAAAAGTATAAAATAGATTGAATTTAGAATAGTCCACTGAGTTTTATAAAACATTGTTAGAAATTGGTTTGAATTCCGCAATCAATTTGTTCGGTTTTTATTTCATTTAATTTAATTAAATTAGAATTTCCCAACCGTTTAACTCAAGATAAAAATCCCCAATCGAAGCGATTGAGGATTAAGCAAATGAATCTTAAACAATACCTTGGGCAATCATAGCGTTTGCTACATTTTCAAATGCAGCAATGTTTGCTCCTGCAAGATAGTCTTTATCAAGACCATATGTTTCTGAAGTTGTTTTAGCTGTGTTGAAGATGTTTGTCATGATGTCTTTGAGACGTCCATCAACTTCCTCACGAGTCCATGAGAGGCGAAGACTGTTTTGGCTCATTTCAAGGGCTGAAACGGCTACACCACCAGCGTTGGCAGCTTTGGCAGGTCCGTAGAAGATACCATTTTCTTTGTAGATTTTGATGGCATCAAGGTCGCTCGGCATGTTGGCACCTTCAGATACACAGATAACGCCTTGAGCAACCAAACGTTTAGCTGCTTCACCGTTGATTTCGTTTTGAGTAGCACATGGAAGCGCAATATCATAGTTTCCAGCGTAAGTCCATACAGAACCTTCGTGATATGTTGCAGTTGCTTTCTCAGCTGCATACTCAGTCAAACGAGCACGACGTTTCTCTTTAACATCAACCAAAAGATCGAAGTCGATACCATTTTCATCGATGACATAACCGTTTGAGTCAGATACAGAGATGACAGTAGCGCCAAGTTCAGTCGCTTTTTGAAGAGCGTATTGAGCAACGTTCCCAGAACCTGAAATAACCACTTTCTTACCAGCAAAGCTATTACCGTTAGCTTTCAGCATTTCTTCAGTATAGTAAACCAAACCGTAACCAGTTGCTTCTGGACGAATCAAGCTACCACCAAATTCAAGAGGCTTACCAGTCAAGACACCAGCATCAAATTGGTTAAGACGCTTGTATTGACCATAAAGGTAACCAATTTCACGTCCACCTACGCCGATATCACCAGCAGGTACGTCAAGTGATGGTCCGATGTGTTTTTGCAACTCAGTCATGAAGCTTTGGCAGAAGCGCATCACTTCAGCATCTGTTTTACCTTTAGGATCGAAGTCTGATCCACCTTTACCTCCACCGATTGGAAGTCCAGTCAAGACGTTTTTGAAGATTTGTTCAAATCCGAGGAATTTCAAAATCCCTTGGTTTACAGTTGGGTGGAAACGAAGTCCTCCTTTGTATGGTCCAACAGCTGAGTTGAATTGAACACGGTAACCACGGTTTACTTGAATTTTTCCATCACGGTCAACCCAAGGAACACGGAAAGAAATTACGCGCTCAGGCTCAGTAATACGTGCCAAGATATTTTCTTCGATATACTCAGGGTGTTTTTCAAATACAGGTTCCAAAGTGTTGAAAAATTCTTCAACAGCTTGGAGGAATTCAGCCTCGTGCCCATTACGAGCTTTTACAGTTTCAAACACGCTTTGGATATATTCTTTAGCAGATGTCATATCGTTCTCCTTTTGTTGTCATATTTTATTACATGAGCTATTATAGCAGAATTTTTTTAAACTGTAAAGAGAAAAACAAAAATTTTCTAAAAATTCTTTCAATTTAGTTTTAAGACTTTTTGAAAATAGACAAAAAACGAACCTTTTTCTTGTAAATATCTTTCTCAAAGAGAAAATCTGAAAATATGCTATAAGAAAAGAAAATGTTTAGCAATTCAGAAATCACTTGTTAATTTATCCATGATATGTTAGATTTGCCAGCAAAACTATGACCATTTTGGAGGAAAGAAATATTTACATCTCCTTATTCAGGGCAGGATTTTCTATACAAGTATAGATGTCTTGCTGGAGTTGGATCATGGAACCCAAGCGGTTATTGAGATTTAGAACTATCATCAGAATTTTTTCATTAGACTTGTTCGGTAACCATAAAGTACTATACTATCTATGAACAAGACCCAGAAAAAGTAGCCTTATTTCTTAAGAATTTTAATAGTTTAAAGCACTTAGCACCTGTTTATATTGATGAAACAGGATTCGATACTTACTTTTATCGAGAATATGGTCGCTCATCAAAGGGTCAGTTAATAGGAGGTAAAGTCTCTGGAAGAAGATATCAGGGGATTTCTTTGGTTGCAGGTCTAACAAATGGTGACTTAATCGCTCCAATGACCTACGAAGAGACGATGACGAGCGACTTTTTTGAAGCATGGTTTCAGAAATTTCTCTTACCAACATTAACCACACCCTCAGTTATTATTATGGATAATGCAAGATTCCAATAGAATAGCTAGGATAGAATTCTTGTGTGAAGAGTTTGGGCATAAACTTTTACCCCTTCCTCCCTACTCACCTGAGTACAATCCTATTGAGAAGACATGTGCTCATATCAAAAAGCACCTCAAAAAGGTATTACCAAGTTGCAATACCTTTTACGAGGCTCTTTTGTCCCACTCTTGTTTCAGTTTGTTATAAACACCTAAGATAAGAGCTATACTAGGTAAATAAAAATCTCTATACTATTTGAAAGTGAAGACTACTCACTGTGAGATAGTATAGAGTATTTTTGTTGTAGTTAAACCATCCTACCCATTCCCCATTGTAATTAACACGGTAACCGTCTGGTGTAGTCGTATTGATTGCTAGAGCACCAGAGCTATAAGCATAGTACCATTTGCCAGATACCTTCATCCAGCCTGTTTTCATAGCACCTGAACCGTCGAGATAGTACCAAGTCTCACCGTCTTTCAACCAACCTGCTTGCATCCAGACTGAACTATCGAAGCGATACCAGATATTATCTAATTTTGCCCACTGATTGTAAGGGTAAGATCCCATCAAGTTGCATAAACTATCAACGCGAGCCAGCTTGTCGCCAAAAACCCATACTTTTACCTACTTCTTGCATTTGGTTAAAGAAATTGTAGGAATTATTCGTTGTACTCTTATTTTCATTTTTGATTTTATGAGTTCCGATAGCCTTCAAATTTTTGTCAAAAAGATTCGCCTTAGTCGCAAATGTTTGAATCTGAGAAGAGTAGGCTTCTATGTATTGAATGGCTTTTCCATAACCACCAGCTAATTCTTCAGAGCCACCAGATGATGTTCCGAAACTTTGTGCAACGGTAATCCATCCATTTTGAGTAACAGGGTTTTCAAAGGCTGCCAAACCCATATAGGTCAATTCTGGATTGATTAAGGATTCGTAGTGTCCAGTTTGATCAGAGACATTTGCTCCGCTACGAGATTTATAGAATATATTTCTCAATGGTACGCGCAACACCGTCTTCTTCGTTGCTTGCTGTAACGGCATCCGCAAGAGATTTGACATAATCGCTTGCATTTCCCATTGCAATGCCCATCCCTGCAAACTGGAGCATTTCGATATCGTTATTAGCATCGCCCATGGCCATAATCTCTGAGGAATCAATCTTCAAAATCTCTGCTAATCGTGAAAGAGCGGTAGCCTTGGTCGTTCCAAGTGGCATAGCTTCATAAATGACAGGCTGCGAACGAACTCCACTGAATCGTTGGCAGAGTTCCTCAGCAAAACGCTGCTCAAAATCGTCTGTTTGTTCTTCGTTGCCCAAAAACATGCCTTGGAACATACGATATTTACCACTAGTCGCTTCCTCAAGGGAAATTTCAGTCAAGTCTGAAAAGACTAGGTCGGCATCATTCTGGATGACTTGATTAGGCTTGCCACCGAGGACGAAATAATGTTTCTCATCAAAAAGAGTCAACTGAACATCACTTTTTTCAGCTAGATCATAGAGGTATTCGATGTCTGCTGGACTAAGTTCTTGCCAGTCAACTAGTCCCCAGTCACTTGTCTGGTGAGTTGAGCAACCATTGTTAACAATCACATACTCATTCTGGAGGCCAAGCCCCAGTTTTTTGTAGTAGGGGAGGACACCGAAAAGCGGGCGACCCGTACAAAGAACCAATTTGACACCTTTTTCAATAGCTTGGTGAATAGCAGTAATGTGAGCTTGTGGAATTTCCTTGGCTTCATCGAGGAGGGTTCCGTCCATATCCAAGGCTAGTAGTTTAATCATAGGTCTTCCTTCTTTATCTTTTGGTATTATTATAACATATTTTGGAGAAGATGACGGTCAAAGGGACAGGAGCTAATTGATTTTGCAGTTTAGGACGTTTTGATGACAATTCATGATTTGAAGAGGATATTTGGCCAAGATATGTTATACTAAACTTGTCAACGTTGCAACTAGACAAATTAAAAAACCAACTTAATATAATAGTTTTTTGTAAGTAGGTATGAGTATCAGATTACTCAACTAATCTAAACAATAACGGAGGAAATATATCATGATTTTAATGACAAAAAATATAAATCTAACAAATGAAGAATTAGAGCTGATACAAGGTGGAGCAGATCCCTATGGAAAAGAACCTAATGGTTATTTTCCTTGGCAAATAGAGCCGGTATTAACTATGCCGGTTCATGGATTTTGTCCCAGAGGAACCTATGATTTAGGATATATTGGAGGAGGCAATCATCTTTGCAAAGGAAGTCCTGCGAGATTTTAAGTAAAATTTATTAGGAATATGGAGAAAACAGAGGATTTAATATGAAAAAACGGATTATTCAGATTTTACTAGCATTATCCTTAATTTTTTACAAATCAACTTGGTTTTGGGGAATTTTCAATCACCTCGCAAAGCCCTATCTACCAGCAAGTCGTGAATTTTTTCAGATTCTGCTTTGGATGGAGAGTGGAGGTCTTTTATTAGCGGTCATCTATCTACTAGTTTTTGCAGGAAAGAAGACTTTTCATTTCAAATGGCAGCTGAGGCACTTTATCTACCTTTTACTGGGTTACATCATTTTGTATATGTCTGACGTCCTCTTGTCTTATTTCATACCCTCGTCTTCAAATCAAATTTCTTTGAATGAAACGATAGAAATGATAGGGAGACAGGAATTACCCTATTTCTTGCTCATGGCTTGCTTCATCGGCCCTATTGCTGAGGAATTGATTTATCGCGGTGTGCTTATGACAACCTTTTTCAAAAACTCGCCTTGGTACGGAGATGTCTTGCTTTCTGCTATTATTTTCGGTTATATTCATATCAATTTTGCTTTAACTCCTCTTGCTTTTTTCATTTATGCTAGTGGAGGTCTCATTTTAGCTCTACTGTATCGCATGACAAAAAATCTCTACTATCCAATACTAGTTCATATTCTCATCAATATCACTGCCTTCTGGAATGTATGGTTACTCCTATTTTCAGGAAGTTAGCTTACTAAAAAAATGTCGGAACTTTCCGGCATTTTCTTTTTTCACAAATAGTCAACGTTTTTCTTTTCGATATTGGAGTGGTGTGTATCCAGTTATTTTTTGAATTGATTTTGAAAATAAGGTTGGCTTGAGAAAGGCAGATAGTGAAGATAGTTAAGAAGGTTAAGAAGAATAGGATGTTCTTTTTTCCTTTTTGGAAAACTTCTAAAATATGGTATAATGAAAAGATAAAGAAGTTGGAGGTAGAAGATGAACATTCAACAATTACGCTATGTTGTGGCCATTGCCAATAGCGGTACTTTTCGTGAAGCTGCTGAAAAGATGTATGTTAGTCAGCCGAGTCTGTCTATTTCTGTTCGTGATTTGGAAAAAGAATTGGGTTTTAAGATTTTCCGTCGGACCAGCTCAGGGACTTTCTTGACTCGTCGTGGTATGGAATTCTATGAAAAAGCGCAAGAATTGGTTAAAGGATTTGATATTTTTCAAAATCAGTATGCCCATCCTGAGGAAGAAAAGGATGAATTTTCCATTGCCAGTCAGCACTATGACTTCTTGCCACCAACCATTACGGCCTTTTCAGAGCGCTATCCTGATTATAAGAACTTCCGTATTTTTGAATCAACTACTGTTCAAATTTTAGACGAAGTAGCGCAAGGTCACAGTGAGATTGGGATTATCTACCTCAATAATCAAAATAAAAAAGGGATTATGCAACGGGTTGAAAAGTTAGGCCTAGAGGTTATTGAACTAATTCCCTTCCATACCCATATTTATCTCCGTGAGGGGCATCCTTTAGCTCAGAAAGAGGAATTGGTCATGGAGGATTTAGCGGATCTACCAACGGTTCGTTTCACGCAAGAGAAAGACGAGTATCTTTATTATTCAGAGAACTTTGTTGATACCAGCGCGAGCTCGCAGATGTTTAATGTGACAGACCGTGCTACTTTGAATGGTATTTTGGAGCGGACGGACGCTTATGCAACAGGTTCCGGATTTTTAGATAGTGACAGTGTGAATGGCATCACAGTTATTCGTCTCAAGGATAACCTAGATAACCGCATGGTCTATGTTAAACGTGAAGAAGTGGAGCTGAGTCAAGCTGGAACTCTTTTCGTAGAAGTCATGCAAGAATATTTTAATCAGAAGAGGAAATCATGAAAAAAAGAGGAATAGTGGCAGTCATTGTACTGCTTTTGATTGCGCTGGATCAGTTAGTTAAATCCTATATCGTCCAACAGATTCCACTGGGTGAAGTGCGCTCCTGGATTCCCAATTTCGTTAGCTTGACCTACCTGCAAAATCGAGGGGCAGCCTTTTCTATCTTACAAGATCAGCAGTTGTTATTCGCTGTCATTACCCTGGTCGTCGTGGTAGGTGCCATTTGGTATCTACATAAGCACATGGAGGACTCATTCTGGATGGTCTTGGGTTTGACTCTGATAATCGCGGGTGGTCTTGGAAACTTTATTGACAGGGTCAGTCAGGGCTTTGTTGTGGATATGTTTCACCTTGACTTTATCAATTTTGCAATTTTCAATGTGGCAGATAGCTATCTGACTGTTGGAGTGATTATTTTATTGATTGCAATGCTAAAAGAGGAAATAAATGGAAATTAAAATTGAAACTGGTGGCCTGCGTTTAGATAAGGCTTTGTCAGATTTGACAGAATTATCACGTAGTCTCGCGAATGAACAAATCAAATCAGGCCAGGTCTTGGTCAATGGCCAAGTCAAGAAAGCTAAATACACTGTCCAAGAGGGCGATGTCGTCACTTACCATGTGCCAGAACCAGAGGTTTTAGAGTATGTGGCTGAGGATCTTCCGCTAGAAATCATCTACCAAGATGAGGATGTGGCTGTTGTCAACAAACCTCAGGGAATGGTTGTGCATCCGAGTGCTGGTCATACTAGTGGAACCCTAGTAAATGCCCTTATGTATCATATTAAGGACTTGTCGGGTATCAATGGGGTTCTGCGTCCAGGAATTGTTCATCGTATTGATAAGGATACGTCAGGTCTTCTTATGATTGCTAAAAATGATGAGGCGCATCTAGCACTTGCCCAAGAACTCAAGGATAAAAAGTCTCTCCGCAAATATTGGGCGATTGTTCATGGAAATTTGCCCAATGATCGCGGTGTGATTGAAGCACCGATTGGCCGGAGTGAAAAAGATCGTAAGAAACAGGCTGTGACTGCTAAAGGGAAACCTGCAGTAACTCGTTTCCACGTCTTGGAACGCTTTGGCGATTATAGCTTAGTGGAGTTGCAACTAGAGACAGGGCGTACCCATCAGATTCGTGTCCACATGGCTTATATCGGTCATCCAGTTGCTGGGGATGAAGTCTATGGTCCTCGTAAGACACTTAAGGGGCATGGACAATTTCTTCATGCCAAGACTCTAGGTTTTACTCATCCGAGAACAGGTGAGACCTTAGAATTTACAGCAGATATCCCAGCAATTTTTAAGGAAACATTGGAGAGATTGAGGAAGTAAGAATGAAAAAGAAATTAACTAGTTTAGCACTTGCAGGCGCTTTTTTAGGCTTGTCATGGTATGGAAATGTTCAAGCTCAAGAAAGTTCAGGAAATAAAATCCACTTTATAAATGTTCATGAAGGTGGCAGTGATGCGATTATTCTTGAAAGCAATGGACATTTTGCCATGGTGGATACAGGAGAAGATTATGATTTCCCAGATGGAAGTGATTCTCGTTATCCATGGAGACAGGGTATCAATACAACTTATAAGCATGTTCTAACAGACCGTGTCTTTCGTCGTTTGAAGGAATTGGGTGTCCAAAAACTTGATTTTATTTTGGTAACCCATACCCACAGTGACCATATTGGAAATGTTGATGAATTACTGTCTACCTATCCAGTTGACCGAGTCTATCTTAAGAAATATAGTGATAATCGTATTACTAAGCCTGAACGTCTTTGGGATAATCTGTATGGCTATGATAAGGTTTTAAAGACTGCTGCTGAAAAAGGTGTTTCAGTTATTCAAAATATCACACAAGGAGATGCTCATTTTCAGTTTGGAGACATGGATATTCAACTATATAATTATGAAAATGAAACAGATTCATCAGGTGAATTAAAGAAAATTTGGGATGATAATTCCAATTCCTTGATTAGCGTAGTAAAAGTCAATGGTAAGAAAATTTACCTTGGGGGCGACTTAGATAATGTGCATGGAGCGGAAGATAAGTATGGACCTCTCATTGGAAAAGTTGATTTGATGAAGTTTAATCATCACCATGATACCAACAAATCAAATACCAAGGATTTTATTAAAAATTTGAGTCCGAGTTTGATTGTTCAAACTTCGGATAGTCTACCTTGGAAAAATGGTGTTGATAGTGAGTATGTTAATTGGCTCAAAGAACGAGGAATTGAGAGAATCAACGCAGCCAGCAAAGACTATGATGCAACAGTTTTTGATATTCGACAAGACGGTTTAGTAAACATTTCAACTTCCTACAAGCCTATTCCAAGTTTTCAAGCTGGTTGGCATAAGAGTTCATATGGAAACTGGTGGTATCAAGCGCCTGATTCTACAGGAGAATATGCTGTCGGTTGGAATGAAATTAAGGGTGAATGGTATTACTTTAACCAAACGGGTATCTTATTACAGAATCAATGGAAAAAATGGAACAATCGTTGGTTCTATTTGACAAACTCTGGTGTTGCTGCTAAAAATTGGAAGAAAATCGCTGGAATCTGGTATTATTTTAACAAAGAAAACCAGATGGAAATTGGTTGGATTCAAGATAAAGAGCAGTGGTATTATTTGGATGTTGATGGCTCTATGAAGACAGGTTGGCTTCAATATAAGGGGCAATGGTATTACTTTGCTCCATCAGGGGAAATGAAAACGGGCTGGGTAAAAGATAAAGAAGCCTGGTACTATATGGATTCTACTGGTATCATGAAGACAGGTGAGATAGAAGTTGCTGGACATCATTACTATCTAGAAGAATCAGGAGCTATGAAGCAAGGCTGGCTTAAAAAGGCAAATGATTGGTATTTCTACAAGACAGATGGTTCACGAGCTATAGGTTGGATTAAAGACAAGGATAAATGGTACTTCTTGAAAGAAAATGGTCAATTACTTGTGAATGGTAAGACACCAGAAGGCTATACTGTGGATTCAAGTGGTGCCTGGTTAGTGGATGTTCCGATCGAGAAATCTGCTACAATTAAAACTACAAGTCATTCAGAAATAAAAGAATCCAAAGAAGTAGTGAAAAAGGATCTTGAAAATAAAGAAACGAGTCAACATGAAAGTGTTACAAATTCTTCAACTAGTCAAGATTTGACATCCTCAACTTCACAAAGCTCTGAAACGAGTACAAACAAATCGGAATCAGAACAGTAGTAGAAAAGAAGGTTTTAGGGCCTTCTTTTTTCTATCAACTCTTTTCTATTTCCTGTTATTCATGTTATAATGGATAAATATGAATAATCGGAGTGAGACTATGAAATACAAACGGATTGTCTTTAAGGTGGGTACTTCTTCTCTGACAAATGAGGATGGAAGTTTATCACGTAGTAAGGTAAAGGATATTACCCAGCAGTTGGCTATGCTGCACGAGGCTGGTCATGAGTTGATTTTGGTGTCTTCAGGTGCCATTGCGGCTGGTTTTGGAGCCTTAGGATTTAAAAAGCGTCCGACTAAAATTGCTGATAAACAGGCTTCAGCAGCGGTAGGACAAGGGCTTTTGTTGGAAGAATACACGACCAATCTTCTCTTGCGCCAAATCGTTTCTGCACAAATCTTGCTAACCCAGGATGACTTTGTAGATAAGCGTCGTTATAAAAATGCCCATCAGGCTTTGTCAGTTCTACTTAGCCGTGGGGCGATTCCTATCATCAATGAGAATGACAGTGTTGTTATTGATGAGCTCAAGGTTGGGGACAATGATACTCTGAGTGCACAGGTGGCGGCCATGGTCCAAGCAGACCTTTTGATCCTCTTGACAGACGTAGACGGTCTTTATACTGGAAATCCTAATTCAGACCCAAGAGCCAAACGCTTGGAGCGAATCGAGACCATCAATCGTGAGATTATTGATATGGCCGGTGGAGCAGGTTCGTCTAATGGTACAGGTGGCATGTTAACCAAAATCAAAGCTGCCACTATTGCGACAGAATCAGGAGTTCCTGTTTATATCTGCTCATCCTTGAAGTCAGATGCCATGATTGAGGCAGCTGAGGAAACCAGGGATGGTTCCTACTTTGTTGCTCAAGAGAAGGGACTTCGTACCCAGAAACAATGGCTGGCCTTTTATGCTCAGAGTCAAGGTTCTATTTGGGTAGATAAAGGGGCTGCAGAAGCTCTCTCTCAACATGGAAAGAGTCTCCTTTTATCTGGTATTGTTGACGCAGAAGGCGCCTTTTCTTACGGTGATATTGTGACAGTATTTGACAAGGAAAGTGGAAAATCACTTGGAAAAGGACGCGTGCAATTCGGAGCATCTGCTTTGGAGGATATGTTGCGTTCTCAAAAAGCCAAGGGTGTCTTGATTCACCGTGATGACTGGATTTCCATTACGCCTGAAATCCAACTACTCTTTACAGAATTTTAGAGGTAAACTATGGTAAGTACACAAGAACAATTTGAACAGGTACAGGCTGTTAAAAAATCGATCAACACAGCTAGTGAAGAGGTGAAAAACCAAGCCTTGCTAGCCATGGCTGATTACTTAGTGGCTGCTACAGAGGAAATTTTAGCAGCCAATGCCCTCGATATGGAAGCGGCTAAGGGTAAAATCTCAGATGTGATGCTGGATCGTCTTTATTTGGATGCAAGTCGTATAGAAGCGATGGCAACTGGGATTCGTGAAGTGGTTGCTTTACCAGATCCAATCGGTGAAGTTTTAGAAACCAATCAGCTTGAAAATGGTTTGGTTATCACAAAGAAACGTGTAGCTATGGGAGTTATTGGTATAATCTATGAAAGCCGTCCAAATGTGACGTCTGATGCGGTTGCTTTGGCCCTCAAGAGTGGGAATGCGGTTGTTCTTCGTAGTGGTAAGGATGCCTATCAAACGGCCCATGCCATTGTCACAGCCTTGAAGAAGGGCTTGGAAACGACTACTATTCACCCAGATGTGATTCAACTGGTGGAAGATACTAGCCGAGAAAGCAGCTATGCCATGATGAAGGCCAAGGGCTATCTAGATCTTCTTATTCCTCGTGGAGGAGCTGGCTTGATCAATGCCGTGGTTGAAAATGCTATTGTACCAGTTATCGAGACAGGAACTGGGATTGTCCATGTCTATGTGGATAAGGATGCGGATGAAGACAAGGCTCTGTCTATCATCAATAATGCTAAAACCAGTCGTCCTTCTGTCTGCAATGCCATGGAGGTTTTGCTGGTTCATGAAGCC
This sequence comes from Streptococcus sp. 79, assembly GCF_013277425.1. Taxonomy (NCBI): domain Bacteria; kingdom Bacillati; phylum Bacillota; class Bacilli; order Lactobacillales; family Streptococcaceae; genus Streptococcus; species Streptococcus sp. 79. Next base: position 13,758 of record NZ_VMMW01000002.1, on the reverse strand, counting down.
AAGGCAGCAAGCTTCCTTCCTCGCTTGGAGCAAGTGCTGGTTGAGAATCGAAAAGAAGCTGGTCTGGAACCAATTCAATTCCGCTTGGATGAGAAAGCAAGTCAGTTTGTTTCAGGTCAAGCAGCTGAGGCCCAAGACTTTGACACCGAGTTTTTAGACTATGTCCTAGCTGTTAAGGTTGTGAGCAGTTTAGAAGAAGCTGTTGCCCATATTGAAGCCCACAGTACCCATCATTCGGATGCCATTGTGACTGAAAATGCTGAAGCTGCGGCTTGCTTTACAGATCAAGTGGACTCGGCAGCGGTTTATGTCAATGCCTCAACTCGTTTTACCGATGGTGGACAATTTGGTCTTGGATGTGAGATGGGAATTTCTACTCAGAAATTGCACGCGCGTGGTCCAATGGGCTTGAAAGAGTTGACCAGCTACAAGTATGTGGTTGCTGGTGATGGGCAGATAAGGGAGTAAGAGATGAAGATTGGATTTATCGGTTTGGGGAATATGGGGGCTAGTTTGGCTAAGGCTGTTTTGCAGGCCAAGACGTGTGATGACATTCTTCTTGCCAATCGTAGTCAAGCTAAGGTAGATGCTTTCATTGCAGACTTTGGTGGTCAGGCTTCCAGCAATGAAGAAATTTTTGCAGAAGCAGATGTGATTTTTCTAGGTGTTAAGCCAGCTCAGTTCTCAGACTTACTTTCTCAATATCAGACCATCCTTGAAAAACGAGAAAGTCTTCTTTTGATTTCCATGGCAGCTGGATTGACCTTGGAAAAACTCGCTAGTCTTCTTCCAAATCAACACAGAATTATTCGTATGATGCCAAATACCCCTGCTTCTATTGGTCAAGGAGTGATTAGTTATGCCTTGTCTCCTAATTGCAGGGCTGAGGACAGTGAGCTCTTTTGTCAGCTTTTAGCCAAGGCTGGTCTTTTGGTTGAACTTGGAGAAAGCTTAATAGATGCAGCGACAGGTCTTGCAGGTTGTGGACCAGCCTTTGTCTATCTTTTTATCGAGGCCTTGGCAGATGCAGGTGTTCAGACTGGATTGCCACGAGAAACAGCATTGAAAATGGCAGCTCAAACTGTGGTAGGAGCTGGACAATTGGTCCTTGAAAGTCAGCAACATCCTGGAGTTTTGAAAGACCAAGTTTGCAGCCCAGGCGGTTCGACTATCGCTGGTGTAGCGAGCCTAGAAGCGCATGCTTTTCGAGGAACGGTCATGGATGCAGTTGGTCAAGCCTACAAACGAACACAAGAACTAGGTAAATAAGAGGTGGATTTGTCTGCCTCTTTTATGGTGGTTGATACTCTTCGAAAATCTCTTCAAACTGCGTCAGCTTCCATCTGCAACCTCAAAACAGTGTTTTGAGCAACCTGCGACTAGCTTCCTAGTTTGCTCTTTGATTTTCATTGAGTATGAAATGAGAAGACAAAAAGATTGTCACAAACCCCTATTTTTTTGATAGAATAGAAGTAGTAAAAAAGAAATGAGTTAGACATGTCAAAAGGATTTTTAGTCTCTCTTGAGGGACCAGAGGGAGCAGGCAAGACCAGTGTTTTAGAGGCTCTGCTACCAATTTTAGAGGAAAAAGGAGTAGAGGTGTTGACGACCCGTGAACCTGGCGGAGTCTTGATTGGGGAGAAGATTCGGGAAGTGATTTTGGATCCAAGTCATACTCAGATGGATGCTAAAACAGAGCTACTTCTCTATATTGCCAGTCGCAGACAGCATTTGGTGGAAAAAGTTCTTCCAGCCCTTGAAGCTGGCAAGTTGGTCATCATGGATCGTTTTATCGATAGTTCTGTTGCCTATCAGGGATTTGGTCGTGGCTTAGATATTGAAGCCATTGACTGGCTCAATCAGTTTGCGACAGATGGCCTCAAACCCGATTTGACACTCTATTTTGACATCGAGGTGGAAGAAGGGCTGGCTCGTATTGCTGCTAATAGTGACCGCGAGGTTAATCGTTTGGATTTGGAAGGGTTGGACTTGCATAAAAAAGTTCGTCAAGGCTACCTTTCTCTTCTGGATAAAGAGGGAAATCGCATTGTCAAGATTGATGCTAGTCTCCCTTTGGAGCAAGTTGTGGAAACTACCAAGGCTGTCTTGTTTGACGGAATGGGCTTGGCCAAATGAAACAAGAACAATTAAAGGCTTGGCAACCAGCCCAGTTTGACCGATTTGTCCGTATCTTAGAACAAGACCAGCTCAATCACGCCTATCTCTTTTCAGGTTTCTTTGGAAGCCTGGAAATGGCGCAGTTTTTGGCCAAGAGTCTATTTTGTACGGATAAGGTAGATGTTTTACCATGTGAAAACTGCCGAAATTGTAAGCTGATTGAACAGGGAGAATTTCCCGATGTAACCTTGATTAAGCCAGTCAATCAGGTCATCAAGACAGAACGCATTCGGGAATTGGTGGGACAGTTTTCTCAAGCAGGGATTGAAAGCCAGCAACAGGTCTTTATCATCGAGCAAGCGGATAAAATGCATCCCAACGCAGCCAATTCTCTGCTTAAGGTCATCGAAGAACCCCAGAGTGAAGTTTATATTTTCTTCTTGACTAGCGATGAGGAAAAGATGTTACCGACAATCCGAAGTCGGACCCAGATTTTCCACTTTAAAAAGCAAGAAGAACAACTCATCTTGCTCTTAGAACAAATGGGACTTGTTAAGAAAAAAGCGACTCTTTTAGCTCAGTTTAGTCAATCGCGAGCTGAAGCAGAAAAGTTGGCTAATCAGGCAAGTTTTTGGACCTTGGTCGATGAAAGTGAACGCCTGCTGACTTGGTTAGTAGCTAAGAAAAAAGAAAGTTATCTACAGGTTGCCAAATTAGCGAACTTGGCAGATGATAAGGAAAAACAAGATCAGGTTTTACGGGTTCTTGAAGTTCTCTGTGGGCAGGATCTCTTGCAGGTAAGAGTAAGGGTGATTCTACAAGATTTGCTAGAAGCTAGAAAAATGTGGCAAGCTAATGTCAGCTTTCAAAATGCCATGGAATATCTGGTCTTGAAAGAAATATAAACTCAAAAATGAACGATAAAGAAAGGAAAGGCCTGGCTTATGGACAAAAAAGAATTATTTGACGCGCTGGATGATTTTTCCCAACAGTTATTGGTAACCTTGGCCGATGTGGAAGCTATCAAGAAAAATCTCAAGAGCCTAGTAGAGGAAAATACAGCTCTTCGTTTGGAAAATTCTAAGTTGCGCGAACGTTTGGGTGAGGTGGAAGCAGACGCTCCCGTCAAGGCCAAGCATGTTCGCGAAAGTGTTCGTCGCATTTACCGTGATGGATTTCACGTATGTAATGATTTTTATGGACAACGTCGAGAACAGGACGAGGAATGTATGTTCTGTGACGAGTTGCTATACAGGGAGTAAGCATGCAGATTCAAAAAAGTTTTAAGGGGCAGTTTCCCTATGGCAAGCTGTATCTAGTGGCAACGCCGATTGGCAATCTAGATGATATGACCTTTCGCGCTATCCAGACCTTGAAAGAAGTGGACTGGATTGCTGCTGAGGATACGCGCAATACAGGTCTTTTGCTCAAGCATTTTGACATTTCCACCAAGCAGATCAGTTTTCATGAGCACAATGCCAAGGAAAAAATTCCTGATTTGATTGGTTTCTTGAAAGCAGGGCAAAGTATTGCTCAGGTCTCTGATGCCGGTTTGCCTAGCATTTCAGACCCTGGTCATGATTTGGTTAAGGCAGCTATTGAGGAAGAAATTGCAGTTGTGACTGTTCCAGGTGCCTCTGCAGGAATTTCTGCCTTGATTGCCAGTGGTCTAGCGCCACAACCACATATCTTTTACGGCTTTTTACCGAGAAAATCAGGCCAGCAAAAGCAATTTTTCGACTCGAAAAAAGATTATCCTGAAACTCAGATTTTCTATGAATCGCCTCATCGTGTAGCAGATACGTTGGAAAATATGTTAGAAGTCTACGGTAACCGCTCGGTTGTCTTGGTCAGGGAATTGACTAAAATCTATGAAGAATACCAACGCGGTACCATTTCTGAGTTATTGGAAAGCATTGCTGAAACGCCACTTAAAGGAGAATGCCTTCTCATTGTTGAAGGTGCCAGTCAGGATGTGGAGGAAAAAGACGAGGAGGACTTGTTCTTAGAAATCCAAGCCCGTATCCAGCAAGGCATGAAGAAAAATCAAGCTATCAAGGAAGTCGCTAAGATTTACCAGTGGAATAAAAGCCAGCTCTACGCTGCCTACCATGATTGGGAAGAAAATCAAGAAAATGACTAATACTCTTCGAAAATCTCTTCAAACCGTGTCAACGTCGCCTTGTCGTAGGTGTGGTTACTGACTTCGTCAGTTCTATCCACAACCTCAAAACAGTGTTTTGAGCTGGACTTCGTCAGTTCTATCTACAACTTCAAAGCAGTGCTTTGAGCAACCTGCGGCTAGTTTGCTCTTTGATTTTCATTTAGTATAAACAGGGAAGTTTGCCTTCTTCCCTTTTTTTGTTATACTAGTAGAAGAAAAAAATAGAAAGATTTGTGGGAGTGAAAAAGTCCGGGGGACTTTTTCAGCTTGAGCCAAGAAATTCGAGAGCGAGGAAAGTCCGGGGGACTTTTTCAGCTTGAGCCAAGAAATTCGAGAGCGAGGAAAGTCTGGGGGACTTTTTCAGCTTGAGCCAAGAAATTCGAGAGCGAGGAAAGTCCGGGGGACTTTTTCAGCTTGAGCCAAGAAATTCGAGAGCGAGGAAAGTCTGGGGGACTTTTTCAGCCTGAGCCAAGAAATTCGAGAGCGAAGTAAGTCCAATGGACTTTTTCAGCCTGAGCCAAGAAACTCGAAAGCTCGTAAGTCTGATTGGCTTTTTCAATGTGAATCTTAACTTCACACTCCCAAAGAGGTATTAGTGTCGTGTCTCAATCTTATATCAATGTTATCGGTGCTGGTTTGGCAGGTTCTGAAGCAGCTTACCAAATCGCAGAGCGTGGTATTCCAGTTAAACTTTATGAAATGCGTGGTGTCAAGTCGACTCCTCAGCACAAAACAGACAATTTTGCTGAGTTGGTTTGTTCCAATTCTTTGCGTGGGGATGCTTTGACAAATGCAGTTGGTCTTCTCAAGGAAGAAATGCGTCGCTTGGGTTCTGTTATCTTGGAATCTGCTGAGGCTACACGTGTTCCTGCCGGTGGAGCCCTTGCGGTGGATCGTGATGGTTTCTCTCAAATGGTGACCGAAAAAGTGGTCAACCACCCCTTGATTGAAGTGGTGCGTGATGAAATTACAGAATTGCCAACAGATGTTATTACAGTTGTGGCGACTGGTCCCTTGACTAGCGATGCCCTGGCTGAAAAGATTCATGCCCTTAATAATGGCGATGGCTTCTATTTCTACGATGCAGCAGCGCCTATTATCGATGTCAACACTATCGATATGAGTAAGGTCTATCTCAAATCTCGTTATGATAAGGGAGAAGCAGCCTATCTCAATGCTCCAATGACCAAGCAAGAGTTTATGGATTTCCATGAAGCCTTGGTCAATGCGGAAGAAGCACCGCTCAATTCTTTTGAAAAAGAAAAGTACTTTGAAGGATGTATGCCAATCGAAGTCATGGCCAAACGAGGCATTAAAACTATGCTTTATGGTCCTATGAAACCAGTCGGTCTTGAGTATCCAGACGACTACACAGGTCCTCGTGATGGAGAATTTAAAACCCCTTATGCGGTGGTTCAACTTCGTCAGGACAATGCAGCTGGTAGCCTCTATAATATCGTCGGTTTCCAAACCCACCTTAAATGGGGAGAGCAAAAGCGCGTTTTCCAAATGATTCCAGGTCTTGAAAATGCGGAGTTTGTTCGTTATGGGGTCATGCACCGCAATTCTTACATGGATTCACCAAATCTTCTGGAGCAGACCTACCGTTCTAAGAAACAACCAAATCTCTTCTTTGCTGGTCAGATGACGGGTGTGGAAGGCTATGTAGAGTCCGCAGCATCAGGCTTAGTTGCAGGTATTAACGCGGCTCGACTCTTCAAGGGTGAAAGTGAGGCTATTTTCCCAGAGACAACAGCGATTGGAAGTCTAGCTCATTACATCACCCATGCCGACAGCAAACATTTCCAACCAATGAATGTCAACTTTGGGATTATCAAGGAGTTGGAAGGCGAACGTATCCGTGATAAGAAGGCTCGTTATGAAAAAATTGCAGAGCGTGCCCTCAGCGATTTAGAGGAATTTTTGACTGTCTAATTTTTTTGAAAGAATCGCTCATGATACTATAAAAATCTTAGAAATTGTGATAAAATAGGTAGGATAAAAGAAGGAGAGTGAAAATGGCGAATCCCAAGTATAAACGTATTTTAATCAAGTTATCAGGTGAAGCCCTTGCCGGTGAACGTGGCGTAGGGATTGATATCCAAACAGTTCAAACAATCGCAAAAGAGATTCAAGAAGTTCATAGCTTAGGTATCGAAATTGCCCTTGTTATCGGTGGAGGAAATCTCTGGCGTGGAGAACCTGCAGCAGAAGCAGGTATGGACCGCGTTCAGGCAGATTACACAGGAATGCTTGGGACTGTTATGAATGCTCTTGTGATGGCCGATTCATTGCAACAAGTTGGTGTTGATACGCGTGTGCAAACAGCTATTGCAATGCAACAAGTGGCAGAGCCTTATGTCCGTGGACGTGCCCTTCGTCATCTTGAAAAAGGCCGTATCGTTATCTTTGGTGCCGGAATTGGTTCACCTTACTTCTCAACAGATACAACAGCGGCCCTTCGTGCAGCTGAAATCGAAGCGGATGCTATCCTTATGGCTAAAAATGGGGTCGATGGTGTTTACAATGCCGATCCTAAGAAGGACAAGACAGCCGTTAAGTTTGAAGAATTGACCCACCGTGACGTTATCAATAAAGGTCTTCGTATCATGGACTCAACTGCTTCAACCCTCTCAATGGATAACGACATTGACTTGGTTGTCTTCAACATGAACCAACCAGGCAACATCAAACGTGTCGTATTTGGTGAAAATATCGGAACAACAGTTTCAAATAATATCGAAGAAAAGGAATAAGAAAGATTATGGCTAACGCAATTATTGAAAAAGCTAAAGAGAGAATGACCCAGTCTCACCAATCACTTGCTCGTGAATTTGGTGGTATCCGTGCTGGTCGTGCCAACGCAAGTTTACTCGACCGTGTACATGTAGAATACTATGGAGTAGAAACTCCTCTTAACCAAATTGCTTCAATTACCATTCCAGAAGCGCGTGTTTTGTTGGTAACACCATTTGACAAGTCTTCATTGAAAGACATCGAACGTGCCTTAAACGCTTCTGATCTTGGTATCACACCAGCTAACGATGGTTCTGTAATTCGTTTGGTTATCCCTGCTCTTACAGAAGAAACTCGTCGTGACCTTGCTAAAGAAGTGAAGAAAGTCGGTGAGAATGCTAAAGTGGCTGTCCGCAATATCCGTCGCGATGCTATGGATGAAGCTAAGAAACAAGAAAAAGCAAAAGAAATCACTGAAGACGAATTGAAGACTCTTGAAAAAGACATTCAAAAAGTAACAGATGATGCTGTTAAACACATCGACGACATGACTGCCAACAAAGAGAAAGAACTCTTGGAAGTCTAAAAATAAACAGAAAAACTCAGTTGGCATTGCTGGCTGAGTTTTGTTCGAAAGAAGGAAATATGAATACAAATCTTGCAAGTTTTATCGTTGGACTCATCATCGATGAAAACGACCGTTTTTACTTTGTTCAAAAGGATGGCCAGACCTATGCTCTTACCAAGGAAGAAGGTCAACATACAGTAGGGGATACGGTTAAAGGTTTTGCCTACACGGATATGAAGCAAAAACTCCGCTTGACAACTCTAGAAGTGACTGCCACTCAGGACCAATTTGGTTGGGGACGTGTCACAGAAGTTCGTAAAGACTTGGGTGTCTTTGTGGATACAGGCCTTCCTGACAAGGAAATCGTTGTGTCACTCGATATTCTCCCTGAGCTCAAGGAACTCTGGCCTAAGAAGGGTGATCAACTCTACATCCGTCTTGAAGTGGACAAGAAAGATCGTATCTGGGGACTCTTGGCTTATCAAGAAGACTTCCAACGTCTGGCTCGACCTGCCTACAACAACATGCAGAACCAAAACTGGCCAGCCATTGTATACCGCCTCAAGCTGTCAGGAACTTTTGTTTACCTGCCAGAAAATAACATGCTTGGTTTTATCCATCCTAGCGAGCGCTATGCAGAGCCACGTTTAGGGCAAGTTTTAGATGCGCGTGTCATTGGTTTCCGCGAAGTGGACCGCACTCTGAACCTCTCCCTCAAACCACGTTCATTTGAAATGTTGGAAAATGATGCCCAGATGATTTTGACTTATTTGGAAAGCAATGGCGGTTTCATGACCTTGAATGATAAGTCATCTCCAGATGACATCAAGGCAACCTTTGGCATTTCTAAAGGTCAGTTCAAGAAAGTTTTAGGTGGTCTTATGAAGGCTGGTAAAATCAAGCAAGACCAGTTTGGGACAGAATTGATCTAGGGTGACATATGAGAAAATCATTTTACACTTGGCTCATGACCGAGCGCAATCCTAAAAGTAACAGTCCCAAAGCTATCCTAGCAGACCTAGCCTTTGAAGAATCAGCTTTTCCAAAACACACAGATGATTTTGATGAGGTGAGTCGCTTTTTGGAAGAACATGCCAGTTTCTCTTTTAACCTAGGAGACTTTGACGCTATCTGGCAAGAATACTTAGAACACTAGCATGATTCATTGGGTTTGGGCTAGTAATTTCTCCATCCCTTTGCTATAATAAAAAGAAATAAAAGGATTAGAGAGGTTCTTTATTTGAAGGAACATTCAATAGACATTCAACTGAGTCATCCAGATGACCTGTTTCATCTTTTTGGTTCCAATGAGCGCCATCTTCGTTTGATGGAAGAAGAGCTTGATGTGGTGATTCATGCTCGTACAGAGATTGTACAAGTCTTGGGGGGGGAGTCAGCTTGTGAGGAAGCTAGACAAGTTATTCAAGCCTTGATGGTTTTGGTAAATCGTGGAATGACAGTCGGCACACCAGATGTAGTGACTGCGATTAGCATGGTCAAAAACGATGAAATCGACAAATTTGTCGCCCTTTATGAAGAAGAAATTATCAAGGATAATACAGGGAAGCCTATCCGTGTCAAAACACTAGGTCAAAAACTTTATGTGGACAGTGTTAAACAGCATGATGTGACCTTTGGAATTGGGCCAGCAGGTACAGGGAAGACCTTTCTTGCAGTGACCTTAGCAGTGACTGCACTTAAACGTGGGCAAGTCAAGAGGATTATCTTGACACGTCCAGCGGTGGAAGCAGGAGAGAGTCTAGGTTTTCTTCCGGGTGATCTTAAGGAGAAGGTAGATCCTTACCTTCGACCTGTTTATGATGCTTTGTATCAGATTCTGGGGAAAGACCAAACAACTCGACTCATGGAGCGTGAAATTATTGAGATTGCGCCCCTTGCCTATATGCGTGGACGGACCTTGGATGATGCCTTTGTCATTCTCGATGAGGCGCAAAATACGACCATTATGCAGATGAAGATGTTTTTGACTCGTTTAGGTTTTCATTCTAAGATGATTGTCAATGGAGATATCAGTCAGATTGACCTGCCACGCAATGTCAAGTCCGGTTTGATTGATGCCCAAGAGAAACTCAAGAACATTCACCAGATTGACTTTGTTCATTTTTCAGCCAAGGATGTGGTTCGCCACCCAGTTGTCGCTCAGATTATCCGAGCCTATGAACCAGAACCGGTTAAAAAAGAAGAGAGTGAAGAATTAGATCCTCAACCTCTATATGAAGGATAGTTCTTTTGTACTTAAAGTTATCTCAATACTAAATCTATAGTAGATTGAAGCTAGAATAGTACGTTGTGACTGCTAAAACATTTTTAGAAATTAATTTGACTTTCCTGATTGATTTGTTTATATCTTATTTCAATCTACTATAAGTTTGCTTTTTAAATGTTTTATTCAATATCCTTATATTAGATTAGAAAGGTTTCAAGTGGAAGAAACGTATGGAATCAATCTTTTTAAAACTAGCTCAGTATTCCATAGTCGAGACAGAGCGTTTGTTGCTTAGACCTGTAACTTTGAATGATGCGGAAGCAATGTTTGACTATGCCTCGGACAAGGATAATACACGTTACACTTTTTCAACCAATCAAAATGTAGAAGAAACCAAGAATAATATTGCTCAGTTCTACTTGGCTAATCCCTTGGGACGCTGGGGGATTGAATTAAAAGATAACGGCAAGTTTATCGGAACCATTGACTTGCACAAGATTGATCCTGTTCTTAAGAAGGCAGCTATTGGCTACATTATCAATAAAAAGTATTGGAATCAAGGATTGACGACAGAAGCCAATCGTGCCGTAATTGAGCTAGCTTTTGAGAAGATAGGAATGAATAAGTTAGTTGCTTTACACGATAAGGCTAATCCCGCGTCAGGAAAGGTCATGGAGAAATCAGGCATGCGTTTTTCCCACGAAGAAGCTTATGCTTGTATGGACCAGCATGAAAAAGGCCGAATCGTGACAAGAGTTCATTATGTCTTGACCAAGGAAGACTATTTTGCAAATAAATAAGCAGTTGAAAAGAAATTTTTCGACTGTTTTTTCTTCCTCTTACGAATAATCTAAGAGAGGAGAAAATATGGAAGCAATTATCGAGAAAATCAAAGAGTATAAAATCATCGTCATCTGTACTGGTCTGGGCTTGCTTGTAGGCGGATTTTTCCTGCTAAAGCCAGCTCCACAAACACCTGTAAAGGAAACGAATTTGCAGGCTGAAGTTGCAGCTGTTTCCAAGGATTTGGTATCCGAAAAGGAAGTGAACAAGGAAGAGAAGGAAGAACCCCTTGAACAAGATCTAATCACAGTAGATGTCAAAGGTGCTGTCAAATCGCCAGGGATTTATGACTTGCCTGTAGGTAGTCGAGTCAATGATGCTGTTCAGAAGGCTGGTGGCTTGACAGAGCAAGCAGACAGCAAGTCGCTCAATCTAGCTCAGAAAGTTAGTGATGAGGCTCTGGTTTACGTTCCTACTAAGGGAGAAGAGGCAGTTAGTCAACAGACTGGTTCGGGGACAGCTTCTTCAACAAGCAAGGAAAAGAAGGTCAATCTCAACAAGGCCAGTCTGGAAGAGCTTAAACAGGTTAAGGGACTGGGAGGAAAACGAGCTCAGGACATTATAGACCATCGTGAGGCAAATGGGAAATTCAAGTCGATTGATGAACTCAAGAAGGTCTCTGGCATTGGTGCCAAGACCATAGAAAAGCTAAAAGACTATGTTACAGTGGATTAAGAACATCCCCATTCCCCTAATTTACCTGAGTTTTTTGTTACTTTGGTTTTATTACGCTATTTTCTCAGCATCCTATCTTGCTTTGTTGGGCTTTGTTTTTCTGCTAGTCTGTCTCTTTTTCCAATTTCCATGGAAATCAACAGGCAAAGTTTTAGTGATTTGTGGAGTCTTTGGCTTCTGGTTTCTGTTTCAAAATTGGCAACAGAGCCAAGCGAGTCAAAATCTGGCGGATTCTGTTGAAAGGGTACGGATTCTGCCTGACACTGTTAAGGTCAATGGTGATAGTCTGTCCTTTCGCGGCAAGGCTGATGGACGCATTTTTCAAGTCTATTATAAACTCCAGTCCGAGGAGGAGAAAGAAGCCTTTCAAGCTTTAACCGACCTGCATGAGATAGGACTAGAAGGGAAGCTTTCGGAGCCAGAAGGGCAGAGAAATTTTGGTGGCTTTAATTACCAAGCCTATCTGAAGACTCAGGGAATTTACCAGACTCTCAATATCAAAACAATCCAGTCACTTCAAAAGATTGGCAGTTGGGATATAGGAGAAAACTTGTCCAGTTTACGTCGAAAGGCTGTGGTTTGGATTAAGACGCACTTTCCAGACCCTATGCGCAATTACATGACAGGACTCTTGCTGGGACATCTGGACACCGACTTTGAGGAGATGAATGAGCTTTATTCCAGTCTAGGAATTATCCACCTCTTTGCCCTATCTGGCATGCAGGTAGGTTTTTTCATGAATGGATTTAAGAAACTTCTCTTGCGATTGGGCTTGACCCAAGAAAAGTTGAAATGGCTGACTTATCCCTTTTCCCTTATCTATGCGGGACTAACTGGATTTTCAGCATCGGTTATTCGCAGTCTCTTGCAAAAGCTACTGGCTCAACATGGGGTTAAGGGCTTGGATAATTTTGCCTTGACAGTGTTTCTCCTCTTTATTGTCATGCCAAACTTTTTCTTGACAGCAGGAGGAGTCTTGTCCTGCGCTTATGCTTTTATCCTGACCATGACCAGCAAAGAAGGGGAGGGGCTCAAGGCTGTTGCTAGTGAAAGTCTAGTCATCTCCTTGGGCATATTGCCCATTCTATCCTTCTATTTTGCGGAATTTCAACCTTGGTCCATCCTCTTGACCTTTGTCTTTTCCTTTCTATTTGATTTGGTCTTCTTACCGCTCTTGTCTATCTTATTTGCCCTTTCCTTTCTCTATCCAGTCATTCAACTGAATTTTATCTTTGAATGGTTGGAGGGAATGATTCGCTTGGTCTCGCAGATGACAAGTAGGCCGTTTGTCTTTGGACAACCTAATGCATGGTTTTTAATTTTATTGTTAATTTCCTTGGCTTTGGTCTATGATTTGAGGAAAAATATCAAAAGAGTAGCTGGCTTCAGCTTACTTATTGTGGGTCTCTTTTTCTTGACCAAGCATCCACTGGAAAATGAAATTACCATGCTGGATGTGGGGCAAGGAGAAAGTATTTTCCTAAGGGATGTAACTGGGAAGACCATTCTCATAGATGTAGGTGGCAAGGCAGAATCTGATAAGAAAATTGAAAAATGGCAAGAAAAGGCGACGACCAGCAATGCCCAGCGAACCTTGATTCCCTATCTCAAAAGTCGAGGAGTAGCCAAGATTGACCAGCTGATTTTGACAAATACGGACAAGGAACATGTTGGAGATTTGTTGGAGGTGACCAAGGCTTTTCATGTAGGGGAGATTTTAGTATCAAAAGGAAGTCTGAAACAGAAGGAATTTGTGGCAGAACTACAGGCGACTCAAACCAAGGTGCGCAGTGTGACAGCAGGAGAGAACTTGCCAATTTTTGGAAGTCAGTTAGAAGTCCTATCTCCAAGGAAAATTGGAGATCATGAAGATACCCTGGTTTTGTATGGAAAACTCTTGGATAAAAACTTTCTTTTCACTGGAAATTTGGAGGAGAAAGGAGAGAAGGACATGCTGAAGCACTATCCTGACCTAGAAGTGGATGTTTTGAAAGCTAGCCAACATGGCTCTAAAAAATCATTAAGTTCAGACTTTTTAGAACAGCTCAAACCAGAGATGACTCTCATCTCAGTTGGAAAGAACAATCGAACGAAACTCCCCCATCAGGAAACTTTGACACGACTGGAAGGTATCAATAGCAAAGTTTACCGAACTGACCAGCATGGAGCTATACGGTTTAAAGGTTGGAATAGTTGGAAGATTGAAAGCGTTCGATAGGAAAGATAAATATTATTATTAGACTTCCTGCGAAACAAAATATGGTATAATAGTTCTATGAATTATGAAGCAAGTAAACAACTAACTGATGCACAATTTAATCGTCTTGTTGGTGTTCAGCGCACGACTTTTGAAGAGATGTTAGCTGTATTAAAAATTAAACACGCAAAAGATGGATAAAAACCTAAATTAAGCCTAGAATACCTTCT
>NZ_VMMW01000019.1:0-28604 GCF_013277425.1 Streptococcus sp. 79 | reverse complement strand
CATAAAAACACCTTCTTTCCTACAATTATATTATAATACTTTATGTAAGCGAATACAAGAGTTGTGAGGTAACCAACTACGAAAAAATATAAGGCTGAAGATAGTAAAAACCAGCATTTAAAGCCTTCACTGTATCTAGGATTTCCCTATTTTTAGACAAGATTGACCCAAATCCACAGCATTTAAAAAAGCGAATTTCAATCGAAACTCGCTTTTTTACAAAATGTATTAGTATGAATTTGATTTTCGAAGAGTATTAGTTCAAGTGCCAGATATCTTCGTTATACTGAGCGATTGTACGGTCAGATGAGAAGAATCCTGCTTTAGAAATGTTAACGATAACTTTATCCAACCATGCGTCACGGTCTTCGTAGTCAGCCAACATTTGCTCTTTGACTTTGATGTAGTCTTCCAAGTCAAGAAGAGTCATGAACCAGTCTTTGTTGATCAATTCATTGTAAAGACGTTCCAAGCGCTCTTTGTTTCCAGCTGCAAGAACTGCATCGCTAACAATGAAGTCAACCAATGGTTTGATAGCTTTACGAGCGTAGAATTCGCTTGATTTGTAAGCTGCTTTTGCGTAAAGGTCGATAACAGTTTCTGAATCTTCACCAAAGATGTAGATGTTTTCGTCGCCAACCAACTCAGCGATTTCCACGTTAGCACCGTCCATAGTACCAAGAGTCAAAGCTCCGTTCAACATGAATTTCATGTTACCAGTACCTGAAGCTTCTTTAGAAGCAAGTGAGATTTGTTCTGAGATATCACATGCTGGGATAAGGAAGCTTGCTGCAGTAACGTTGTAGTTTTCAACCATAACTACTTGCAAGTGTGGAGCTACTGCTGGATCGTTAGCAATAACTTCTGACATGCAAAGAATCAAGTGGATGATGTCTTGAGCGATTGTGTAGGCTGGAGCTGCTTTACCACCAAAGAAGATTGTGATTGGACGAGCAGGGATGTTACCAGCTTTGATGTCAAGGTATTTGTGGATTACGTACAAGGCATTCATTTGTTGGCGTTTGTACTCGTGAAGACGTTTGATTTGGATATCAAAGATAGAGTTTGGATTGATTTCCACACCTTGGTATTCTTTCAAGTGACGTGCCAATTTACGTTTGTTGTGAGCCTTGATGCTTTCCAATTTTTCTTTGACAGCTGCTTTGTCTTCATAAGACAAGAGTTTTTCAAGCTCATCTGCTTCATGGTGCCAACCATCTCCAAGAATCTCATCCAAGTAGTGAGACAATCTTGGGTTAGCATGCATGAGCCAACGACGGAAAGTGATACCGTTTGTTTTGTTGTTGAATTTTTCTGGGTAAAGGTCGTAGAAGGCTTTCAACTCAGAATTTTTCAAGATTTCAGTGTGAAGTGCTGCAACCCCGTTAACGCTGTATCCGTAGTGGATATCCATATGAGCCATGTGAACACGTCCGCTCTCATCGATGATTTGAACAGCTGGATCTTTGTATTCTGCTTTCACGCGACGGTCCAATTCTTCGATGATTGGTACCAAGTGAGGAACCACTTCTTGCAAGAATTCAAGAGGCCATTTTTCAAGGGCTTCAGCAAGGATTGTGTGGTTAGTGTAGGCAGTCATGCTACGAACGATTGAGATTGCTTCGTCAAGTTCGATACCACGTGCAGTCAAAAGACGGATCAATTCAGGAATCACCATTGATGGGTGAGTATCGTTGATTTGGACAACTGCGTAGTCAGCAAGGTCATGCAAGTTGCTTCCTTTTTCGATTGCTTCTTCGATGATCAATTGCGCACCGTTTGAAACCATGAAGTATTGTTGGAAGATACGGAGCAATTCACCTTGACGGTCACTATCATCTGGGTAAAGGAAGAGAGTCAAGTTGCGAGCGATGTCTGTCTTGTCAAAGCTGATACCGTCTTTAATAATAGAAGAATCAACTGAATCCAAGTCAAACAAACGCAAGCGGTTCTTCGTTTCTGTCTTGTAACCAGGAACATCAATATCATAAAGAGTTGATGTCAAAGTAAAGTCTGCAAATGGTACTTGGTAGCTACGACTTGAGCGAACCAACCAGTTTTGCTCTGTCAACCATGCATTTGGAATTGTTTCTTGTTGGTTATTTTTAAGAACTTGTTGGAAAAGACCAAAGTGGTAGTTCAGACCAACACCGTCACCATTCAAACCAAGAGTCGCAATTGAGTCGATAAAGCAGGCAGCCAAACGTCCCAAACCACCATTACCAAGAGATGGTTCCAATTCAACTTCTTCAACTTCGATCAAGTCTTTACCTGCAGCAGCAAGTTCTTTTTTGACATCGTCATAAAGACCAAGGTTGATCAAGTTGTTTGACAAGAGTTTACCAATCAAGAACTCAGCCGAGATGTAGTAAACTTTTTTCTTACCAGTGTTAACTGGTTTTTGGCTGCTTGCAAGCTTGCTGTAGTTAAGAAGAGCAAGGTAAAGCTCTTCATTGCTACATTCTGCAATGGTTTTATTGTAACGATTTTGTACAAATTCTTGTAGTGATAACATGTTTAAGATGTCTCCTGATATTGTATTATTTCTTTAAATCTACCAAATTTTCATTGATTCGGCGATAGATTGTTGTCAAGTCAAGCAAACCTTCCTCGACAGCTGGTGTCAATTGATCTTCAGTCATACGCCAAGACCAGTTTCCACCAAGGGTAGATGGGAAGTTCATACGAGCCGCCTCATCCAATTCTAGCAAATCTTGCATAGTTGCAATTGCCATGAAGCTAACTGATGAAAAGACTGTACGAAGCATAGCATGTGGCACTGTTTCGTATTCTTTACGGTTCGTGTAACGAGCCATGTACTCACGAGTCGCATCATCAATCTCGTTACGGTACCAACCAAGAACCGTATTGTTATCGTGAGTTCCTGTGTACATAACTGAGTTAGCAGGTGCCAAGTGTGGGCTATCGATACTTTCGTCTTCTGGGTTGAAGGCAAATTGAAGAATCTTCATTCCTGGGAAGCCAGTACGTTCACGCAACTCGATAACTTCGTCTGTCATGAAACCAAGGTCTTCTGCGATGATGTTTAGCTCACCAAGTTCTTCCTTAACGGCTGCAAAAAGCTTGTAGCCCGGACCTTTCACCCACTCACCAGGTGCTGCTGTATCGGAACCAGCAGGGATTTCCCAGTAAGATTCGAAACCACGGAAGTGGTCAATACGAACGATATCGTAGATTTTGAAGCTTTCACGCAAGCGTTCAATCCACCATTTGTAACCATCTTTGTCCATTGCTTCCCAGTCATAGATTGGGTTACCCCAAAGCTGACCAGTTGCAGAGAACTCATCTGGTGGACATCCTGCGATGCAAGTTGCCTTACCGTTGACATCTGTTTTGAAGAGATGCGGATTTGCCCACATATCGCTTGAATCTTCCGCTACGTAGATTGGCATGTCCCCAACGATTTCGATGTGGTTGTCGTTAGCGTAAGCTTTCAATTTCAACCATTGTTGGAAGAAGAAGTATTGAGTCACACGGTGGTAAACCAACTTGTCTGCCAATTGCTCACGGTAGCTTTCAAGTGCTGAAGCTTTACGAGCACGAACATCTGCATCTGGCCATTCAGTCCAAGCAAGATTGTCAAAATGCTCTTTGATAGCCATATACTCAGCAAAGAGCTCAAGCCATGATTGGTTGTCTTGAGCAAATTTCTCAAAATCTTTAACATCTCCTACTTCCAAGAAACGTTTTACCGCTTTTTCTAAAAGAGGACGACGTGCATAGTAGATTTTCGCATAATCAACTTCAGACGCATCGCTACCAAAGTCAACTCCTTCAAGGTCACTTGCTTCCAACAAACCTTGCTCCACCAAGATATCTAAATCGATAAAATGAGTGTTTCCTGCGAAGGCTGAGAAAGATTGGTAAGGAGAATCCCCGTAACTAGTTGTTCCTAATGGAAGGATTTGCCAGTAACGTTGTTTTGTGCAAACCAAGAAATCAACGAAGTCGTAAGCACTTTGACCAAATGATCCGATTCCGTAAGCTCCTGGAAGAGAAGAGATGTGCATCAACACACCACTTTGACGTTTTTTCATAATAGCACCTCGTGTGTTAAAATAATGGAACGTTGCGTATTTTTGCAGACGCAAACGTTTGCGCTACTTATAAGTATACTCCTTTTCAAGCATAATTGCAAGCGTTTTTAAAAAACTTTTTTGATTATTTTTAAGGAGACTAACCCATTTTAGCAAAGATAACTTATACTCAATGAAAATCAAAGAGCAAACTAGGAAACTAGCCGCAGGCTGTACTTGAGTACGGCAAGGCGACGTTGACGCGGTTTGAATTTGATTTTCGAAGAGTATTAAAACTATCTAATCCTAAAGTTTGACTCTCACGGGACAGTCTACAAAGTGCAAATCCTCCCCTAGAAAACTTGAATTTAGATGCAAGGGGGCACAAAGATCCATAGAAAATAGATAGGAATTAGAAACAGGGAGGTAGCCCCTCCTGATTTCCCTCTTTAGATAGATTACATCTATTTTTTATTAAAAATACTGTATTCTTATCTATTTCACACTTTTCTTCTATTAAAAAGCAAAATCATGCTATCAAATCAAGCTTAAAAATTTTTTAAAATTTTTGTCAAAAACACTTGCAACCGTTTTCTATTTGTGCTATACTAAGGTCATAAAGGAAAACGTTTGCGTTTCCTTATCAATAAAACTTGTTATTCTTTAGGAGGAATACACTATGTCATCTAAATTCATGAAGAGCGCTGCGGTGCTTGGAACTGCTACACTTGCTAGCTTGCTCTTGGTAGCTTGCGGAAGCAAAACTGCTGATAAGCCTGCTGAGTCTGGTTCATCTGAAGCGAAAGAAATCACTCTTTACGTTGAGGACCAATACAAAGCTTATGCTGAAACAGTTGCTAAAGCTTATAAAGAGCAATCAGGCACAACAGTTAACATCAAATCTGGTGACCAACTTGGTGGGCTTGACAAACTTTCTCTTGACAACCAATCTGGTCAAGCTGCTGACGTTATGATGGCTCCATACGACCGTGTGGGTAGCCTTGGTTCTGACGGACAACTTTCAGAAGTGAAATTGAGCGATGGTGCTAAAACAGAAGATACAACTAAATCTCTTGTAACCGCTGCTGACGGTAAAGTTTACGGTGCTCCTGCCGTTATCGAGTCACTTGTTATGTACTACAACAAAGACTTGGTAAAAGACGCTCCCAAAACATTTGCTGACTTGGAAAACCTTGCTAAAGATAGCAAATATGCCTTCGCTGGAGAAGATGGAAAAACTTCTGCCTTCCTAGCTGACTGGACAAACTTCTACTATGCATACGGACTTCTTGCTGGTAACGGCGCTTACGTATTTGGACAAAACGGTAAAGACCCTAAAGACATCGGTCTTGCCAACGACGGTTCTATCGCAGGTATCAACTACGCTAAATCTTGGTACGAAAAATGGCCTAAAGGTATGCAAGATGGTACAGCTGCTGGAAACCTAATCCAAACTCAATTCCAAGAAGGTAAAACAGCTGCTATCATTGATGGACCTTGGAAAGCTCAAGCCCTCAAAGATGCTAAAGTAAACTACGGTGTTGCGACTATCCCAACTCTTCCAAATGGAAAAGAATATGCTGCATTCGGTGGTGGTAAAGCTTGGATCATTCCTTCAAGTACTAAGAACCTTGAAGGCGCACAGAAATTTGTAGACTTCCTTGTTTCAACTGAACAACAAAAAGCTTTCTACGATGCAACTAACGAAATCCCAGCTAATACTGAAGCTCGTTCATACGCTGAAGGTAAAAACGATGAGTTGACAACAGCTGTTATCAAACAATTCAAGAACGCTCAACCAATTCCAAACATCTCTCAAATGTCTGCAGTTTGGGAACCAGCTGCTAACATGCTCTTTGATACTGTAAGTGGTCAAAAAGATGCTAAAACAGCTGCTAACGACGCTGTAACATTGATCAAAGAAACAATCAAACAAAAATTTGGTGAATAAAAAATTTGTTCAAGGGGGGTGGAATTCAAATCCCCCTTTGAATTTATCAATAGAGACACAAATAATTTAGCTTTCTTATAAAAAAAGTAGTATCCTATGAAAGGAGTTATTATGGAAAAGCAACAACCTAGTAAAGCAGCCCTGCTGTCTATCATTCCTGGGTTAGGACAGATTTACAATAAACAAAAAGCCAAAGGTTTTATCTTCCTTGGTGTAACCATCGTATTTGTCCTTTACTTCCTAGCACTTGCAGCACCTGAATTGAGCAATCTCATCACTCTTGGTGACAAGCCCGGTCGTGATAATTCCCTCTTTATGCTGATTCGTGGTGCCTTCCATTTAATCTTTGTAGTCGTTTATGTACTCTTTTATTTCTCAAATATCAAAGATGCATATACGATTGCAAAACGCATTAACAATGGAATTCCAGTTCCACGTACCCTCAAAGACATGATCAAAGGGATTTATGAAAATGGTTTCCCTTATCTCTTGATTATTCCATCTTATGTTGCCATGACCTTCGCGATTATCTTCCCAGTTATCGTAACCTTGATGATCGCCTTTACCAACTATGACTTCCAACACTTACCACCAAACAAATTGTTGGACTGGGTTGGTTTGACAAACTTTAGTAATATCTGGAGTTTGAGTACCTTCCGTTCTGCCTTTGGTTCTGTTCTTTCTTGGACCATCATCTGGGCTTTGGCAGCCTCAACTTTACAGATTGTGATTGGTATCTTCACAGCTATCATTGCTAACCAACCATTTATCAAAGGAAAACGTATCTTTGGTGTTATTTTCCTTCTTCCTTGGGCTGTCCCAGCCTTCATCACTATCTTGACATTCTCAAACATGTTTAACGATAGTGTCGGAGCTATCAACACCCAAGTATTGCCAATCTTGGCTAAATTCCTTCCTTTCCTTGATGGCGCTCTTATTCCCTGGAAAACAGACCCAACTTGGACTAAGATTGCCTTGATTATGATGCAAGGTTGGCTTGGATTCCCATACATCTACGTTCTGACCTTGGGTATCTTGCAATCTATTCCTAACGACCTTTACGAAGCAGCTTATATTGACGGTGCCAATGCTTGGCAAAAATTCCGCAACATCACTTTCCCAATGATCTTAGCTGTTGCGGCACCTACTTTGATTAGCCAATACACCTTCAACTTTAACAACTTCTCTATCATGTACCTCTTCAACGCTGGAGGACCTGGTAGTGTCGGTGGTGGAGCTGGTTCAACCGATATCTTGATTTCATGGATTTACCGTTTGACAACAGGTACATCTCCTCAATACTCAATGGCGGCAGCTGTCACCTTGATTATCTCTATCATTGTCATCTCAATCTCTATGATCGCATTCAAGAAACTACACGCATTTGATATGGAGGACGTCTAAGATGAATAACTCAATTAAACTCAAACGTAGACTGACTCAAAGCCTTACATACCTTTACCTGATTGGTCTATCAATTGTCATTATCTATCCACTTTTGATTACCATTATGTCAGCCTTCAAGACTGGTAACGTAGTAGCCTTTAAACTAGACAGCAACGTCGACTTTAGTTTTGCTAACTTCCAAGGCCTCTTCACTGAAACCTTGTACGGTACTTGGTACCTCAACACCTTGATCATTGCCTTGATTACCATGGCTGTTCAAACAAGTATCATCGTACTTGCTGGTTATGCCTACAGCCGTTACAACTTCTTGGCTCGTAAACAAAGTTTGGTCTTCTTCTTGATCATCCAAATGGTGCCAACTATGGCCGCTTTGACAGCCTTCTTCGTTATGGCGCTTATGTTGAACGCCCTTAACCACAGCTGGTTCCTCATCTTCCTCTACGTTGGTGGTGGTATCCCGATGAATACTTGGCTCATGAAAGGCTACTTCGATACAGTGCCAATGTCTTTAGACGAATCTGCAAAACTAGACGGTGCAGGACACTTCCGCCGCTTCTGGCAAATTGTTCTTCCACTTGTTCGCCCAATGGTTGCCGTACAAGCTCTCTGGGCCTTCATGGGACCTTTCGGGGACTACATCCTCTCTAGTTTCTTGCTTCGTGAGAAAGAATACTTTACTGTTGCCGTGGGTCTCCAAACCTTCGTTAACAATGCGAAAAACATGAAGATTGCCTACTTCTCAGCAGGTGCTATCCTCATCGCCCTTCCAATCTGTATTCTCTTCTTCTTCCTACAAAAGAACTTTGTTTCAGGACTTACAAGTGGTGGCGACAAGGGATAATTTATCCCCGCCACCCTTTTTCATTTTATACTCTTCGAAAATCTCTTCAAACCACGTCAGCTTCCATCTGCAACCTCAAAGTTGTGCTTTGAGCAACCTGCGACTAGCTTCCTAGTTTGTACTTTGATTTTCATTGACTATTAGCGATTGTTACTGTAAGTAATGTCCTTACAACAAGCAATTTTTCTCCTAGACTTGAAATAAAGCGAATTTCTCTATATAATAAT
This sequence comes from Streptococcus sp. 79, assembly GCF_013277425.1. Lineage (NCBI taxonomy): Bacteria > Bacillati > Bacillota > Bacilli > Lactobacillales > Streptococcaceae > Streptococcus > Streptococcus sp. 79. The sequence goes on along the minus strand of NZ_VMMW01000019.1, from coordinate 20,141 downwards.
ACTCATATATAAAACACCTTTTAGAAAGATACCTATGCTTCCATATCCATTTTCCTATTTTTCAAGTATTTGGGGATTTCGTAAGCCCCTGTCCAAACGTTTCGGGCTCAACTGGTTTCAACTACTCTTTACCAGTATCTTCCTTATCAGCTTGTCGATGGTACCCATTGCCATTCAAAACAGCTCACAGGAGACTTATCCGCTAGAAACCTTTATCGATAATGTCTATGAACCATTGACAGATAAGGTTGTCCAGGATCTCTCTGAACATGCTAGAATTGTCGATGGCACATTAATTTATACAGGAACAGCTAGTCAAGCGCCTTCTGTTGTGATTGGTCCAAGCCCAAGTAAGGAGTTACCTAAGGACTTGCAACTGCATTTCGATACAAATGAGCTAGTCATCAGCAAGGAAAGCAAGGAACTGACCCGCATCTCTTACCGAGCCATTCAGACTGAGAGTTTCAAAAGCAAAGACAGCTTGACCCAAGCAATTTCTAAAGACTGGTACCAACAAAATCGTGTCTATATCAGTCTCTTCCTAGTTCTCGGTGCCAGCTTCCTCTTTGGTTTGAATTTCTTTATCGTCTCTCTAGGAGCTAGTCTTCTCCTTTATATCACTAAGAAATCACGCCTCTTTTCATTTAGAACCTTTAAAGAGTGCTATCACTTTATCTTGAACTGTTTAGGATTGCCGACTCTGATTACACTTATTTTGGGATTATTTGGCCAAAATATGACAACCCTGATTACTGTACAAAATATTCTTTTTGTTCTGTATCTGGTCACTATCTTTTATAAAACACATTTCCGTGATCCAAATTACCATAAATAGGAGATTTTTATGCCCGTTACGATTAAAGACGTGGCCAAGGCTGCTGGTGTTTCGCCTTCAACCGTAACCCGTGTTATTCAAAATAAATCAACCATTAGCGACGAAACAAAAAAACGCGTTCGCAAGGCTATGAAGGAGCTCAATTACCACCCCAACCTCAACGCTCGTAGCTTGGTAAGCAGCTACACTCAGGTGATTGGTTTGGTTCTTCCTGATGACTCAGACGCCTTCTACCAGAATCCTTTCTTTCCATCGGTTCTACGTGGCATCTCTCAAGTCGCATCTGAAAACCACTATGCCATTCAGATAGCAACAGGAAAAGATGAAAAGGAGCGTCTCAACGCTATTTCACAAATGGTCTACGGCAAGCGTGTAGATGGGCTAATCTTTCTCTATGCCCAAGAAGAAGATCCCCTCGTCAAACTCGTAGCAGAAGAACAGTTCCCCTTCCTTATTTTAGGTAAATCTCTATCTCCTTTCATCCCACTTGTCGACAACGACAATGTTCAAGCTGGTTTTGATGCGACTGAATATTTCATCAAAAAAGGCTGCAAACGCATTGCCTTTATCGGAGGAAGTAAAAAGCTCTTCGTGACCAAAGACCGTTTAACAGGCTATGAACAGGCGCTTAAGCATTACAAACTGACCACTGACAACAATCGCATCTACTTTGCAGACGAGTTTCTGGAAGAAAAGGGCTATAAATTTAGCAAGCGATTATTCAAGCATGACCCACAAATCGATGCTATCATCACAACCGATAGTCTCCTAGCCGAAGGGGTCTGTGACTATATTGCTAAGTACCAACTGGATGTCCCTGTTCTCAGCTTTGACTCGGTCAATCCCAAGCTCAACTTGGCGGCCTATGTTGATATTAATAGCCTAGAACTTGGTCGTGTTTCTCTTGAAACTATCCTCCAGATTATCAACGATGCTAAAAGCAATAAGCAAATTTGTTATCGCCAGTTGATTGCCCACAAAATTATTGAAAAATAAAAACCAGCTCGAGCTGGTTTTTTAGTTACTAATTATCTGTTTCAACGAACCGTCCCAAAATATGAACATTCTCCGATACAGAGACAAAGGCGCCTGGATCCACCTGTTTCATAATCTGTTTAAATTCATTAAACTCTGCACGTGTAATGACAGTAATTAAAACTGCCTTTCTCTCGTGATTATAGGTTCCTTCTGCATCGTGGATCATGGTTGCGCCGCGGTGCAATTTTTTATGTATTTTTTCAATAACCTTGTCTGGATGATTGGTCACAATCATAGCCTGCATCCGTTTTTGCTTGGTAAAGACCGCATCTGTCACACGGCTAGAGACAAAGATGGTAATCATAGAGTAGAGGGCGTATTTCCAACCAAAGGTCAAACCGGCTATCAGCATGATAGTCCCATTTACCAAGAAAGAAATACTACCGACATTCTTACCCGTTTTCTTACGAATGGTCAAACTGACAATATCCGTCCCACCACTGGAGATATTGTTTCGAAGAGCAAAACCAATCCCCAAGCCCATGACAACACCACCAAAAAGGGCATTGATAATGGGATCCTCCGTCAAGGTCGCCACAGGGACAAACTGGATAAAGAAGGAACTCATGGATACCGTGATAAAGGTAAAGACGGTGAACTTATGGCCAATCTGATACCAAGCCAAGACCATCAAAGGAAAATTAATGGCGTAGAAGGTCAGTGAAATCGGAATGTGAAAACCAAACCAGTGATTACTCAAAGCAGAAATAATCTGTGCCAGACCTGTCGCACCACTCGAATACACATGTCCTGGTTGGAAAAAGAAATTGACCGCTACTGCTGATAAAAAACCATAGACCAGAGAGGCCGAAATCTTCTCATCATATTTTTCCCTAGAGATGCTTTGTAAGACACGTAAAATTTTTATCTGATGAGCAAAGCGGCGCAGATAATAGCGCCACCGCTTAATTCGTTTTGCTTGTTTCATCTTCTTCTACTTGTAAGCTGAGTTCCTCTAGTTGTTTGAGAGCTACTGTTGAAGGAGCTTGTGTCATTGGGTCAGTTGCCTTGTTGTTCTTAGGGAAGGCAATAACTTCACGGATATTTTCTTCTCCTGCAAGCAACATGACAAAACGGTCAAGCCCAAGAGCCAAACCACCGTGTGGTGGGAAACCATAGTCCATAGCTTCAAGAAGGAAACCAAACTGATCATTTGCTTCTTCAGATGAGAAACCAAGAGCCTTGAACATACGTTCTTGAAGGTCTTTTTGGTTGATACGAAGACTACCACCACCAAGTTCGTAACCGTTCAAGACGATATCGTAAGCAATAGCACGAACCTTAGCCAAATCGCCTTCTAATTCGTGAGCAGTCTCTTCCTGTGGAAGAGTAAATGGATGGTGGGCGCTCATGTAGCGGCCTTCTTCTTCAGACCATTCAAACATTGGCCAGTCAACCACCCAAAGGAAGTTAAATTTATCGTTATCAATCAAACCAAGCTCTTTGGCAATACGGCCACGAAGGGCACCGAGTGTTGCATTGGCCACTTCAAGCGCATCTGCCACAAAGAGAACCAAGTCCTTATCTTCAAGCGCAAGTGCTGCTGTCAATTCTGCTTGGATGCTAGTCAAGAACTTAGCAACTGGTCCGTTTAATTCTCCATCAACAACCTTGACCCAAGCAAGGCCTTTGGCACCATATTGTTTGGCTACTTCAGTCATCTTGTCGATGTCTTTACGTGAATAGTTGTCCGCAGCTCCTTTGACCACAATGGCTTTTACAGCAGGTGCTTCTGAAAAGACTTTAAAGTCTACACCTTTGACCACTTCTGTCAAGTCCTGAAGCAACATGTCAAAACGAGTATCTGGCTTGTCAGAACCATAGAGAGCCATAGCATCATCGTACTTCATACGAGGGAATGGAAGCGTCACTTCGATGCCTTTAGTTTCCTTCATCACGCGCGCAATCAAGCCTTCTGTGATATCTTGGATTTCTTGCTCAGTAAGGAAGGATGTTTCCAAGTCGACCTGAGTAAACTCAGGTTGACGATCTCCACGCAAGTCCTCATCACGGAAACATTTAACGATTTGGTAATAACGGTCAAATCCAGCATTCATCAAGAGCTGTTTCGTGATTTGTGGACTTTGAGGAAGCGCGTAAAAATGCCCTTTATTGACACGAGATGGTACCAAATAGTCACGCGCCCCTTCAGGCGTTGATTTAGAAAGGGATGGTGTCTCCACGTCGATAAACTCCAACTCATCCAAGTAGTTGCGGATAGAGTGGGTCACCTTAGCACGAAGTTTCAGATTTTCCAACATTTCTGGACGACGAAGGTCAAGGTAACGGTAACGCAAACGCGTATCGTCATTAGCCTCAATCCCATCCTTAATCTCAAATGGGGTTGTCTTAGCTGTATTAAGCACTGTCAGAGCTGTCACGTTTAACTCAACTGCACCAGTTGGTAACTTATCATTGGCTTGCTCACGCGCAGCGACCTGCCCAGTCACCTCGATAACAAATTCGCTACGAAGGCTTTCAGCTGTTGCCATAACCTCTGCAGATACTTTTTCAGGGTTGATAACCAACTGCATGATTCCTTCACGGTCACGAAGGTCGATAAAGATCAAACCACCAAGGTCACGACGACGGCCTACCCATCCTTTCAAGGTAATTTCTTGTCCGATGTGTTCCTCACGAACACGACCAGCATACATACTACGTTTCATTGTTTCTCTCCTCTTTTATTCTGTTACTATTTTACCATAAAAGCGCAGGCTCTTCATGAAAATCAGCAGAAAAGTTTGTCAGTCTTTAAAAATCAGGTAAAGTCCCTAAAAATTAGCGCCCATACAAAAAATCCGATGAAGTTCATCGGACTCTTTTATTTTGAATTGTTGCCTGCTTTACGCTTTTCAGCGATTTCGGCTGCCTTTCGAGGCAAGACAATTTCCGTTATGTAAGCCGTCCCAAAACGCAAGACACCTGCAATAGGGGCAAAGACAACTGCTAGATAGTTGTAGAAGAAATCGCCCTTAAAGGCATAAGCTAGCGCTCCAATGATGAAAAATAGAACGACTGCTTGAATCACTGCTAATAAAATTACTCGTTTCATGTGACCTCCTGACTCTATTATAGCATGAGTATCATCAAAAAGCCGATTAAATTATTCAAAGCGTGGAGAGAAATACTGTAGACCAGACCTTTTCTGCTAATATAAGCCAAGCCCAAACTAAAACCAAGGCTAAAATAGACAAAAAATTGTTGCACATCACCTGGGAAATGAATCAAGGTAAACAGAACACTAGATACCAGAAGAAAAATCAGAGTTTGTTTACTATTGTCCTGCTTAGGAAAGAGGTAGCGTGCTAACATCCCTCTAAAGATAAGTTCTTCCGTCAAAGGAGCAAAAATAACGACCGCAAAGAAGGAGAAGAGTGGTTGAGACAAGGTCAAGTCTGTCGCTATTTGCTGATTTACTGAAGGATCATTTGGCAAGAAAAACTGGACAACCAGAGATAAGAACCAAACCAAGGCAGGAAGCCAAATAAATCGGTTGAAGCCACTCTTCTCAATACGAACAGGAGCTTTCTGATACCATTTGTAAATACCGTACACATAAACTCCAGCCAAGGCCACATAGAGTAGGGTAACAGCATAGGGTGAAGCGCCTAAGGCAAGCGAAGTAGTCGCGAGCCCTTGAATGAAGCCATAGATGAATAAAAAGGATAGAATGGCTAGAAGAAACCAGCCAAGGTTTTTAAGTAGTTTCATAAAGTTCTCCTATTTGAAATAACGTTTTACCATAGGTAACTGCATCACATTGATATAAACATGGATTGCTCCTACAAGCAAGAAAGCTAGTAACTGAATCTCTCCTGTCAAGAAAGAAATGATAAAAAGAAAAATATATAAGGCTGGTAAGACATACTGATTTAATTGAAATAAAATCCGAAAACTCTGTTCCAAATTAGCCTTGCGCTCCCCTTCATCGTAAGAATCGAAATGCTCTAAGATATCCTTTGGTGTAGAGAAAAATGCCAAATCAAGCTGACGAACAATCGCAATGGTTTTAAAAAGATATTTTTGGCTGTATGAATACAGCACTAATTCCAAAAAGGAAAGGGAAAATGTTATACGACTTACATCGAGTACAATTACTTCGCTTCCTGAAATGAAGAGAGTCAATACAATCGCTACGGCTGTAATATTAAAAGTAATGTTTCCAAACTCAAGATTACGATACATTTGCACATAATAGGTTTCATTCAGATCATCATCCATTTCCTCTTGATACAAGGAGTGAAATTTTCTGCTTTTCTTTAAGAAATTGAACGTCAAAACAATGCCAACGAAACCTAATAGTAAACAAATAGCTGATATCCATGGTATCAAGATTTTTACATCTAACATAATTCCGTGGAATTCGGCACCAGCCTTCAACATATCTACAAACATGTACAAAAAAACTCCCAAGATAAAAGGAATTAAAAATAACAATCCATGCTTCTTTTTCATATTCATTCTCCTTATTTACTTGCTAGGTTTTTGGATTTCTTTTCAATCCAGTCAATTACTGGGATGAGTGCAAAGTAGGCCCAAATAAATTGGTCACTTTGATAGGGACTAAACCAGCCTAAGTCTATCCCAATCAATAGAAATATGCTGACTAATAGAGCTATGGCAACTACATAATAAATCACTTTAAACTTATTCATCACTCATCCTCCTCCAAGCGAAATACTGATTCGACTGTTTCGTTGAAAATCTGAGATATTTTCAGGGCAATGATAATGGACGGGGTGTATTCGTCCCGTTCTAGTAGGCTAATGGTCTGTCTGGAAACCCCAGCTAGCTTGGCTAGGTCGGTTTGATTGAGGCCATCGCGAGCACGAAGCTCTTTTAGACGATTTTTTAGTTGCATGTTACACACCTACTCTCCGTCAAATTCAACGGTTTGGATATCCTCAATACGTTGTAGTTTGAATTTTTCTTTTCCCGTATTATCTACACGTCGTAGCTTTACCCATTCCTCATCAACATCCACAACTTCCCAAAAATTTGTTCCAAATAGTTCTCCAATGATTGTTGGTTTCTTTCCAATCATTTCTTGCAATAATCTTGACATTTCTATATTTCCTTTCTCTTTTCTTTCGATTACCTTTAACCTCTTCTCTATCCGCTTGATTTTCTTAGATTGACTCATATAAATCAAGACGAGAAAAGGAAACAAAATCCATACCCACATGTGGCTCCCTCCTATTTCTTAACTTGCTTATATTGTAACACATCTTTTTCTTTTTGACAAGCATATTTGTCAAAAAGTTTATGATTTTTGTCATTTTGCAAAAGAAAAAGGTCAGGGGTAAAGTCCTGACCAGTTTTTCTACTATTAAAAGCCTAATTTTTCAAAGATTTCTGAGAAGTTTTGGCTGATTGTCTCAAGTGACACTTGCACTTCTTCTCGGGTTTGGTTGTTCTTGACCGTCACTTGTCCGCTTTCGACTTCACTCTCTCCTAGGGTGATAAGGGTCTTAGCCACAAAGACATCGGCTGACTTGAACTGAGCTTTTAGTTTACGATTGAGGTAATCACGCTCTGCTTTGAAACCTTGTTGGCGAAGAGCTTGTACCAACTCCAAGGCCTTGATATTTGCCCCTTCGCCCAAGACTGCTATATAGACATCTAGGGCGTTTTCGATAGGGAGGGCCACACCTTGCTTTTCAAGAATGAGAAGCAGACGCTCTACACCAAGTCCAAAACCAAAGCCAGCAGTTTCAGGGCCTCCAAAGTAAGAAACCAAACCATCGTAACGACCACCCGCACAGACTGTCAGGTCATTGCCCTCAATCTCTGTGATAAACTCGAAAATGGTGTGGTTGTAGTAGTCCAGACCACGCACCATATTGGTATCGATGATGTAGTCTACACCAAGATTCTCCAACATCTGACGCACAGCATCAAAGTGGGCTTGGCTTTCTTCATCAAGGAAGTCCAAGATAGACGGTGCATTCTCTACTGCCACCTTGTCTTCTTTTTCCTTAGAGTCCAAGACACGAAGAGGATTTTCCTCCAAACGACGTTGGCTATCCTTAGACAAGGTCTCCTTGAGCGGTGTCAAATAGTCAATCAAGGCTTGACGGTAAGCCGCACGGCTCTCAGGATTTCCAAGAGTGTTAAGATGTAATTTGACACCTTGGATACCGATTTCTTTCAAGAAGTGGGCTGCCATCGCAATCGTTTCCACATCGGTAGCTGGATTGCTAGAGCCAAAACACTCAACACCAATCTGATGGAACTGGCGCAAACGCCCTGCCTGTGGACGCTCATAGCGGAACATAGGGCCCATGTAGTAGAACTTACTTGGCTTTTGCACTTCTGGGGCAAAGAGTTTATTTTCCACATAGGAACGGACAACGGGCGCTGTTCCTTCTGGACGGAGGGTAATATGGCGGTCACCCTTGTCATAGAAATCGTACATTTCCTTAGTTACGATATCCGTTGTATCTCCGACAGAGCGACTGATAACCTCGTAATGCTCAAAAATAGGCGTGCGCACTTCTGCATAGTTATAGCGCTTGAAAATCTCACGGGCAAAGCCCTCAACGTACTGCCACTTGGCAGACTCAGCAGGTAAAATATCCTGCGTTCCTTTTGGTTTTTGTAATTTCATAGGGAATCCTCTTTAAACTTAATAGTCTTATTTTACCATAAATAGAGTGATTAAAACAGTGAGAAAAAATTAGGATTCAAATATCATTTTTGAGATTAAGCCCTGTCAAAAAAATAGCTATCAAGGAAAGACCAACAAATAGCATCCAAGTCAACTGTATATTCCATACGGCTACAAGTGAAAAACAGGCTGTTCCCACAGGTATGGATAAGGTAAACAATAAACCTAAAAAATTACTGGTACGAGCTAAAACCTCTGGAGCTAGATTTTTCATGAGCATGGCACTAATCTTTGGTTGAACTATACCAGACACATACAGAGTTAAAAAGAGAAATAGCAAACCAAGCACGACTTGATTGAATACGTTAGCCAGAGCAATTAGAGTGAGTCCTACGGTCGCCCACATCATCAATCTAGGCAGGGACTGCTTCCCAAAATAATCATTGCCCGTAAGGCTACTGATGATGACTGCTAACAAAGCACAGAATTGACTGATAAATAATGCCTCTGTGTAAGAAAAGTCCAAAAGAGAATGACTCAAAAAGAAGATATTATAAATTCCACCCAAAGCGCCACCCAAGGCATTGATAAGCAAGACAGCACAGAGCATAAAACCAAAGTTTTTCTGTCCACCTTTAAGAAAAACGAGACGTAAATTCCGATAAATCGTTAGGAACTGGTCTTTGATAGAAAGCTTCTCATTTTTTAGTGATTCACCATCAGGAGATGAAATTGACAGGCTCAATTTGCTTTTTCCTAAAAAGAGGATGACGGCTGATACGAGGAAGAAACAGGCATTGATTCCCGCAACGAGGGAAAAATTGTTAACCGATAGTCCTAAGAGCCAGACTCCAAAAGCTTGACCACCAATAGCTGAAATATAGGTGATGAACTGTGAAAAAGAATAAGCCTCCATCAAATCATTTTCAGCTACTTTTTCCTTAATAAGAGGCATGCGCAGGCCACCTGCAAAATCACTGATGACATCACTAATGACATTGATTAAACACAGGCTAGAAAATGCAAAGAGACTAGCTTGCTGAACAACTAGGGCTGCTAGAAAAAATAAAACCGCCTGAAACAAACCGCTATAGACCATCCATTTGACCTTGTCTCTCGTGTAATCTGCCCGAATCCCTACAAAAACTGTAAAGAGAGTCGGAAGAATCATGACAATATTCGCCATAGCAACAGCAAAAGAGGCTTGTGGCAAAGTCGATGCATAGACGATAAAGACCAGGTTGAAAATCGAAGCACCAAAAGCATTGAAGAAGCGTGACAAAGTCAAGAGTCGATAAGCTTGATTTCTAAACAATAATTTCATAGATAATCTCCCTTCTTGTTCAAAGTTTTATGTGAAGTATGACTATAGTATAGCACTTAGAAATTTTAGAGGAAAAACTTTGAATATATGCAACACACAAAATAAGCAAAAAAACGATAGAACTTTCTCGATGACCTGAGAGCAGTCAAAAGTTCTATCGCTTAAAATTTCAAATCATTCTCTTAGTTTGCAGATATTCAATAATCGGTCGTTTTTCTATAGTATTCGGCAGATTTATTACAGCCAAGCATCTCAAAAATACGGACAGCATCTTCCATCTTTTTCTGACCTTCCTTGACTCTGCCTTGCTTGCTATCAAGGAGACCTTCCGCCCATAAATAGACAATTCGGAAATAGGTTTCATTTTCCTTGTAGAAATGCTCTTCTATGACACGTTTAAAATAAGAGGCATTGGTAAATTCTTCACACTCAATACTAGCTAAAAAGCCATTCAATAGTATAGTATGAAAAAGGTTTCGATTGCCAGACATTTCCATTAGAAAATCAGATTTGCGGACCATTTCTCGCACATATCTAGTGAAAAGAGAAACAGATAGAAATGCTGAACTGACTGAAAATAAATTGAGTTCATAGATTCCCCAGATTTCGGTAGAAAACAAATAGTCATGAAGGACTTTCCCTTCCTCTGCCGTTAACTCTACCCTTTCATCCATACTCTTCATATAGGACTTAATAATAATGGCATTTAGAACATGTTTCTGTTTGTTTTGAGAATGGGCATGCTTTTGATACTCCTTGCGATACAAGTCCTCAAGCGGAGCTATATTCTTTGGATCCAAGACATCTATGATTTCTTTTCTCAACTCAGAATCTGTATCATACTGAAAACCTCTCGCCAGAAAGAGGATTTCCTCCACACTGGCAGATATGTTTTCTAGGGCAAATAAAAACTTTTCCACCGAAAGCTCACTCTGACCAGTTTCAAAGCGAGATAACATAGACGGCGAAAATTGTCCCCCAGTTGCTTGTCTCAGCGAGATATTTCTTGACTCTCGTAATTGTCTAAAGACTTTTCCAATCTGCTCCATAGGCTTCCCCTTGATTCAGTATTTTCTTCATTTTATCATATTTTTCAGAAAATTCATCAAAAACTTGCCAAATTGTCAGAATTATGAGAAAATAGAGGATATTTATCACGTGGAGGGACTGTAATGAGAGAGGATATCAAAATCAATGACCGTGCTTTGGCCTTGCAAGACCAAATTATCGAAAAACTAGAGAAGGTTTTTGATACAGATGTGGAATTGGATGTTTACAATCTAGGACTGATTTATGAAATCAATCTGGACGAAACGGGTCTCTGTAAGATTGTCATGACCTTCACCGACACTGCCTGCGATTGTGCCGAAAGCCTGCCTATCGAAATCGTCGCAGGTCTGAAACAAATCGAGGGTATCGAAGATGTCAAGGTTGAAGTTACCTGGTCGCCTGCTTGGAAAATCACACGAATCAGTCGCTACGGCCGTATTGCCCTTGGACTGCCACCTCGTTAAGCAGGCAAATCACTTTTGAAGATGAAAAAAAGCAAGCCGAAGTTGGCTTGCTTTTTGATACTCAATGAAAATCAAAGAGCAAACTAGGAAACTAGCCGCAGGTTGCTCAAAACAGTGTTTTGAGGTTGTAGATAGAACTGACGAAGTCAGTAACCATACCTACAGCAAGGCGACGTTGACGTGGTTTGAAGAGATTTTCGAAGAGTGTGAGTTTATTTTTTACCTGACTTGTCCATATTCCAGAAGTCTGTCACGGCTCCGCGTGAAGCAGATGATACGATGTGGGCATATTTACCGAGGACACCACGACTGTAAAGTGGTGGCAAGGTTGTTTCTGCCTTGCGTTTTTCAAGTTCTTCTTCGGATACGGCCATAGATATTTCTTTGGTATCTTGATCAACCGTAACGATATCGCCTGTACGAAGGTAAGCGATTGGTCCACCATCCTGAGCTTCAGGAGCGATATGTCCAACAACCAGACCATAAGTACCACCAGAGAAACGGCCGTCTGTCAAGAGGGCAACCTTGTCTCCCTGACCTTTACCAACAATCATTGATGAAAGTGAGAGCATCTCAGGCATACCAGGACCACCCTTAGGTCCAACGAAACGAACAACGACTACATCGCCATCAACGATTTCATCTGTCAGAACGGCCTGAATCGCATCTTCTTCTGAGTCAAAGACTTTAGCTGGACCAACGTGACGACGCACTTTCACACCTGATACCTTGGCAACCGCACCGTCAGGGGCAAGATTTCCGTTCAAGATGATAAGCGGACCATCCGCACGTTTTGGATTTTCAAGTGGCATGATAACTTTTTGACCTGGTGTGAGGTCTGCAAAGTCAGCTAAGTTCTCAGCGACAGTCTTACCAGTACATGTGATACGGTCTCCGTGAAGGAAGCCATTTGCCAACAAGTACTTCATAACCGCTGGGACACCACCGACTTCATATAGGTCTTGGAAGACATACTGACCAGAAGGTTTCAAGTCAGCCAAGTGAGGCACACGCTCTTGAATCGTATTGAAGTCCTCAAGTGACAAGTCAACATTGGCAGCATGGGCAATGGCAAGCAAGTGAAGAGTGGCGTTTGTAGAACCACCGAGAGCCATCGTCACAGTGATGGCATCTTCAAAGGCTTCACGAGTCAAGATATCTGATGGTTTGAGACCAAGCTCCAACATCTTAACAACAGCACGTCCTGCTGCTTCGATATCTTCTTTCTTATCAGCTGATTCAGCTGGGTGAGATGAAGAACCTGGCAAACTCATACCCAAAACTTCGATAGCAGTCGCCATGGTATTAGCAGTATACATACCACCACAGCCACCAGGGCCAGGGCAGGCATTACATTCAAGACGTTTCACGTCCTCAGCTGTCATGTCACCGTGGTTCCATTTTCCGATACCCTCAAAGACAGAAACCAAGTCAATGTCTTTGCCATCAAGATTTCCCGGTGCAATCGTTCCACCATAAGCAAAGACTGCAGGGATATCCATATTGGCAATGGCAATCATAGATCCAGGCATGTTCTTGTCACAGCCACCGATAGCGACGAAGGCATCCACGTTGTGACCACTCATAGCCGCCTCGATGGAGTCCGCGATGATGTCACGAGATGTTAGAGAGAAACGCATACCAGGCGTTCCCATAGCGATCCCGTCTGCTACGGTAATAGTTCCAAACTGTACAGGCCAAGCGCCTGCAGATTTGACACCTTCTTTAGCCAGTTTCCCGAAATCATGCAAGTGAATGTTACATGGTGTATTTTCCGCCCAAGTCGAAATCACTCCCACAATCGGTGTTTCAAAGTCCTTATCTGTCATACCAGTCGCACGAAGCATAGCACGGTTTGGTGATTTTACCATACTGTCATAAATGCTACTGCGGTGACGTTTATCTAATTCAGTCATTTGTTCCCTCCCATTTCAGTTTTTACTATTATAGCACATTTTAAAGGCAATGAACAGAAGAAAATTCTTGAATTTTCAGAAAATTCTATATACATATGAAATATTTAAAACTAAAAACAACAAAGCGGATTAGGGCACTTTCTGATGACCAGAATATGCTTTTTAATCCGCTTTCTTTAAATAACGTACTGTAATTGTTACAAAAATTCTTTCAGAACAGTGTATTTAACATCTATCTTGCATTATAAAACTCTAGAACTTTCTCTTTTATATTCGATTCACTCAAACCATATTCATTAAGAAGATAATCCACTTTCCCTACTTGACCGAATCTTTCTTGAACACCCATCCGATGAATTTTTGTTATTCCATCATCAGAGAATAATTCACATAAAGCACTGCCAATTCCACCTATCTGATTGTGGTTTTCTACAGTAAATATAGTTTTTCCACTTAACATTGTTTTTATCTGTTCTGGTATCGGTTTGATTCTAAATAAATCTATCACACCTACTGAATAACCTAATTTAGACAGTTCATCTGCAACTCGAATACTTGGAGCAACCATTATGCCAGAAGCAACTATTACAAGATTTTCCCCGTGTCTTAACTCAATGTAGCCTTTAGAAAAATCTTCTCCACCTTGATAGACAGCCTCTGGAGCTTTTCTAATTGTTCGAATATATTTTAGTCCTTTTAAGTCTAATGTCTGGTTCAAGATTTCACGAAATTGGATATCATCAGTTGCTTCGAAAATGATCGATTTAGGAATTAAACGTAACAATCCAATTTCTTCAAATGGCATATGTGTCCCACCATTCATTTCCGCAGTTACTCCTGCATCTGATCCAATAACAGTGGCATCCAATTGTGCGTATCCAAGAGAAATAAATAATTGATCAAATACTCTTCGTGAAGCAAAAGGGCCAAATGTATGAAGATAAGGTCTAAACCCCTGAATAGACAAGCCTGCTGCAAGGCCGACCATTTCTGCTTCCATAATCCCAACATTCACATAACGGTCTCCAAAGTCCTTTTCAAGATTATTAGTAGCCATCGAACTTGACAAATCGGCTTCTAAGACTACTATATCAGAATAACTTTGATTAGCCTCTAAAAGGAAGTCTCTATATACATGCCGTAATTCTTTCGTACTTCTCATCATTCTGTTTCCTCCAATTCCTGACTTAATCTTTCTACAACTGAAGTTAACATTTGTTTCTCCTCTACAGTAGGGCGAAGATGATGATTGGATTTCATTTCTTCCAGCTCTTGAACCCCTTGACCTTTAATAGTATCTAATACAATGCACTTAGGGGATGAATTATTTGACTGTTTTAATTGGACAATCCCTTCATAAATTTCTCTAATATCTGAACCCTTGACCCTAATGGATTCAAATCCAAATGCTGAAAATTTTTCTACGAAATCACCTGGATTACAAATATCCTTTGTAAAACCATCTAATTGTTTTTTGTTATCATCAACAAATACAATTAAGTTGGATAACTGTTGCTGAGAAGCAAACTGTATAGCCTCCCAACATTGTCCTTCATTTAACTCACCATCTCCAACAATAGCATAAGTATAAAAGGGACTCTTTCTTATTCTCTGACCATATGCAAGTCCAGTTGCAACACTAATTCCTTGTCCTAAAGAGCCCGTTGTCATATCTATGCCTGGCGTTAGATTTCTATCAGGATGAGACGGTAATTTGGTTCCATTTGTATTTAAAGAATATAAGAATTCTTTGTCAAAGAAACCATTCAAATAGAGTGTACTGTATAGAGCTGGTCCTCCGTGACCTTTTGATAATATGAAATAATCTCTATCTCGTGCTGCAAATATTTCTGGAGTCATTGGCATTATTTCACCATAAAGCACTGCTAGAACTTCTACGATAGACAGACTTCCTCCGTAATGTCCGAATCCAAGATGATTCAATGTTCTAAGAGTATTTAATCGGATGTTAGTCGCAAATTTTCTTAACTCATCTTCTCTATTTTCACTTAAAATCATCCCTTACTCCTCCTTTGCAGATGGCTTTTTAATAAAGGATACTCCAAACATAACTGCTAGAATAAGAACAAGACCAATGACAATGCCTGCTTGTGAACCAAATTGATTTAACATTCCTAAAATAATTCCTGATAGACCAAAATCTGCATCTGAGAAAGTTGATCCTTGGAAACCAAGTCCTCCCAAAACTGGCATTAAAAAGACTGGAAGAAAACTGATTAAAATACCTTGTAAAAATGCTCCAATAGTGGCTCCACGAACACCACCAGATGCATTCCCAATGACACCTGCAGTCGCTCCACAGAAGAAATGAGGCACAACGCCTGGTAAGATAACAACCGTTCCTGAAGCAATCATAATTGCCATACTTACTAAACCACCAATAAAACTAGAGATAAATCCAATTAGAACTGCATTGGGTGCATAAGTATAAACAATCGGACAATCCAAAGCAGGTTTTGAATTAGGTACAAGACGCTCTGAAATACCTTTAAAGGCTGGAACAATTTCACCCAAAATAAGGCGAACACCTGCTAAAATAACAAATACCCCTGCTGCAAATTGACCTGCTAATTGTAAAGCATAAACTAGACCACTTGTACCACTACTGATTTCTTTTTCTATATATTCTGACCCTGCAAAGATAGCTACAATAATGTAAATAACTGCCATGGATAAAGTAATACTAACAGTGCTATCACGTAAAAAAGCTAAACTCTTTGGAAATTTAATGTCCTCTGTTGATTTTGATTTGTCACCGATAAGGCTACCAGTAAAACCACTCAACCAATATCCCAAAGAACTGAAATGACCTAAAGCCACCTTGTCATTTCCAGTTAATTGAACCATATATTTTTGCACAAATGCTGGGGAAATACTCATAATAATACCGAGTGCTAATCCTCCTAGTAAGATAAGAGGCAAGCTAGTAAAGCCAGCAACTGATAAAATGACCGCAATCATACATGCCATATATAGAGTGTGGTGCCCTGTTAAAAAAATATATTTAAATCGAGTAAAACGAGCGATTAAGATATTGAACACCATGCCTGCAAACATAATCATTGCAGTAGCTGAGCCATATGTTGTTAAAGCTACAGCTACAATTGCTTCATTATTCGGCACAACGCCAGATAAATGAAAAGCATGCTCAAACATGGTACCAAATGGATTCAAAGAATTTTGTACAATTCCTGCACCACCAGATACAACTAAGAAACCAACAAAGGTCTTAATTCCACCTTTAATAATATCAGGTAATTTCTTCTTCTGAAGAACTAATCCTAAAATTGCAATTAAAGCTACTAAAATAGCTGGTGTACTAACAATATCCAATATGAACTTCATCATGACGCTAGCCTCCTATATAAGTCCTTTTTCTTCACAAATTTTAGTAATTAATTCTCGTAATTCATCCATATCAATAATACTATTTAAGATACGAACATCTCCAAGATGACTAGCTGAATCAGCTAGATCACGACCAACAATCCAAATATCAGCTACATTTGGATCTGCTCCACCTAAATCATAATGTTCAACTTCTACATCCGAAACATTCAAATCACTCAATACAGATTCAATATTCATCTGTACCATAAAACTTGAACCTAATCCTGAACCACAAGCTGTACCAATTTTTAACATTATCTAATCCTCCTGTTTAATTATCATTTTAATGTCATCATAGTTTTTTGATGATATTAAAGTTTGAACATGATTTTTATCTCTTAAAATTGTTGTTAAATGTGACAAAGCCTTTAAATGACTCTCATTATCAATGGCTGCAATACAAATCAACAATCTTACCTCTTGTTCTGGATTATCCAATAAATAAATCGGTTCTTCCAAAACTAACATTGACATTCCTATTTCATTCACACCTTCATCTGGCCGAGCGTGAGGAATTGCTACTCCCTTCCCTAAATTAATAAAAGGTCCAAACTCTTCTACTTTTTGAATCATTGCCTCAGGGTAGTTCTCCGTTATCTTATCTTGATCCAAAAGCGGTTTAGCTGCTAAACGAATCGCCTCCTTCCATCCTAATTTTTGCGAACTAACCTGATAGGTTTCTTTGGTAATAAGTTGTTCTAGCACTGGTACAATTTCCTTTCTATCATTTTTTTGATAAAGATAATTCTTTAACGCCAATCTTAATTCCAATTCTTGTGTAATAATTCCATATCTTTTGACAATATTCAGGATTTGTTCAATCTCAAAATCTCCATACTCTAAATTCGGAAAATCTTTTAACACTAGTTCTACTAGTTGTATTGCTTGCTCTTCAGTCATCATAACCGAAACTAGATAATTTGGCTTTTCTGTCTCCACCTTTATGGTAGAAAAAACCATATCATAGTCACTACTAGCTTTCACCTGTAAATCATCAATCTTTGAGGTTCCTATAAACTCAATTTGAGGAAATAATGCTAATAGATTCTCTTTTAACATCAATGAAGAACTAACACCATTAGGACAAATGATTGCTGCTTTATACCATTTTTGAGGCAAAGTATCTGCTTTCTTTAAATAACCTCCGAAATGGATAACAAAATATGCTGTTTCACTATCAGGTATGGGATTGTCAATAGCGTCCATCAAGGGCATCAAAGAATCTTTGACTAATTCAAATAAATCAGGATAATGTTCTTTAACATGCAATACATATTCATTTGAACTAGGTAGGCCGAACTTTAGTCTATAGTAAGCCGGTATAAGGTGGCGGCGAAGATTTTCTCTCAATCCTTCCCTTTGTTTAAAATGTAACAAAGAAATATCTTCCATTCTACTTATAATAGCCTCTGTTAATTGATTAAAGTAAACCGGAGCAACATCTACTTCACCTTCAAAGCAACTTGATAATAAAACTGTGATATAGCGATAATCATCCTCAGAAAACACCGTATCTATAATTCCCAAATCAACCACTGTATCCAATAAAATAGTGGTTATATCTTGAATAACAGGAGATACTAATGTCTCTGAAAGACATACTCTTTCAACATCCCTTTGATACCTACACAGAATGAATACTAAACCGAAAAGGCAAACTTTTAATTGATTAACAATAGGTACTAGCTGTAGCTTCTCATAATAATCTTTAACTACCTGATTTATCAAATCATAAGTTAATGAATACCCCCAACTGGATAAAACATAATCCAAACCCCAAATCCCTATGGAGGATTCCAGCAACTCACTAACCATTTGAAAAGCTAAGCGGTGCTTATTCCACTCTGAACCGTGTAAAGTATAACCTTTTGCTCTACTGTACCCTAGCTCCAAATCATTATCTAACATAATCTTTCTTAATGATTGAATATCAGATAAGGTTGTATTCTTACTTACTTTCAAAAAGTCTTGGTAATGATTATTCGATATAAAATCTAATCGGCAAAAAGTGTAAAGATAGATTAAAGCTAAGCGAGTCGACTTTGGTAAAACCAATTCATCCGACTTAATAATATCTGTCAAAGACTGCTTCGTACGATTTGATAAACTATAGCGACCTTGTTTTTTATCCAGCACTATCCCTTTATTAGCTAGATAAGGCACTAAATAATCTATTCCTTCTTTGACTTCCTTTATAGGTAAGCTCACCTTAACAGATAATTCATATAATGATAGCTCACAATGATCCATCAAAGTCATCAAAATAACTAGTGCTCTATAATCAAACATTTCTCTTCCTTTCTAACTACAATTATAGTGTAAAAATTATAAGAATAAAAGAGTATTTGAGCACAATATAATCTCACCTTTTAAAAGAAATTATTGGGCTGAAAGTTTTTAGTGATTATTTTTCAACTTTCTATTGACGTTATAAATTAAAGCGATATCATTTAGATAACAATTAATAGGAATGGTTGAAATGGCACTAGAACGGCTCAATGAAGGGGAATTGGTAGAGCTTGACAAAGAGCGAAAAGCTGCCATGGTTTCAAATCTCCTTGTCGTTCTTTGTGGCAATCATGATGCACAACCAATTGTCAACACAGGAAGTCTTTACTAAAGATGGCTGAAGCTAAAAAAAAGCAGATCCCCCTTCGACTCTCAACAAAGTTATACGCTGCACTCGCATCATGGGCAGAAGATAACTTCCGATCAGTCAATGGGCAAATCGAGTATCTCCTCACAGAATGTGTCAAGCAACGGAAAAAAGACGGAAAATACGTATCAGAAACCATTGACGAACCATTTGAGATTGATATTTAACACCTTCTCCTGTCTGCTAGGTCTGACAGGAGAATTTTTTCATCTTTTTTTGTCAAGTAACTTTACTTTACAAAAAAAATGTGTTATTCTAGTATGGTTGATGAAAATCAGTAGATTGAATCGAATATAAATACCTAAAGGAGAAATCAAAATGGCAGTACCTGCACGTCGCACTTCAAAAGCGAAGAAAAACAAACGTCGTACACACTACAAAGTAACAGCTCCATCTGTAAACTTTGACGAAACTACTGGAGATTACTCACGTTCTCACCGTGTATCACTTAAAGGATACTACAAAGGACGTAAAATCGCTAAAGCTGCATCAGCTGAATAATAGAAGGGAGATACCATGCGCGTAAATATTACACTTGAACACAAAGAATCTGGTGAACGCTTGTACCTTACTTCTAAAAACAAACGTAACACTCCAGACCGTCTTCAATTGAAGAAATACTCACCAAAACTTCGCAAACACGTTGTGTTTACAGAAGTTAAGTAAGCATTCAATACGAATCAATACAGAAAAAAAACGCTTAATCAGCGTTTTTTCTTTTTGTTAATTATCTTATATTTCAATTCAGACTCTATTTATCCTACAATCTTTTTTTGTAAAGCTGATTTGAATCAGGTAATTTTAGCACGTTACTACACTCTACTGCACTCTACT